>NZ_SFBV01000220.1:0-8054 GCF_007095585.1 Microcystis sp. M_OC_Ca_00000000_C217Col | reverse complement strand
CAACTATCGGCACTATTCGTTCATTAAACACTAATTGTCAAGATGCCATGTAATCTTTCCTATCAAAGTAATTTCAGTTCCGGTGCTGATTCGGAGCATCTTTCAATTTGACAACGCCAGGTTTTTAGATTCATTCAGCCCGCCCTATCTAGGGATTGCCACCACCCACAGCGATGCCAGTACCATAAATCTGAGCATTTGTCAAGTTAATTCTCTCCATCGATGCACCTGTCACATCGGCATCATAAATCACGGCACTGGTGAAATTGACTCCATCGAGATCAGCTTGATTGAAACTGGCATTAGTCAGAAAAGCTGCGGTCAAATTTGCGCCTTCTAGGTTAGCATCCGTCAAATCCGCGCCCTCTAAGTTAGCTTCCTCCAGATTAGCTCCTTGTAAATTCGCTTTTCTCAAATCTGCGCCGATTAGATGCGCCCCCCTTAAATCTGCACCGCGGAGATCACAGCCTGGACATTCCCGCGTATTCAATAATTGTTGTACCTGTTGGGGATTTTCCGCACCGACGGGGTTAATCAGCAGTAAGGAGGCTAGGGAACCTAGGGTAATCATTAAAGTCCTTTTCATCGTTTTAGCCTCCTCTTTCGTTTTCCTCTCTACTTTTAGGATAGGAAAAAAGCTGCTAACCAACTTCCCCCGATCGGGCTAATTCTCCTGTTATCTCACTTTTACTTGCTTTTGCTAGTCGATCTCTCCTTTCATGACTGTTGCGATCGCTGCTCGGGCATTTTCCTTAAATTCCTTCACATCAACCCGACTTAATAACCAAACTGCTAGGATCATTCCCAATGCTTGCAGGAGGAAAACTAAGCTATAGGCTAAAACTGGACTAGAAAAGACAACTTTACCGATATTTAAAATCGTACCGCCTAAAACCGTGGCCAATCCCCGGGCGATCGCTTGGGATAATCCCCAAGCGCCGATAAAAGTTCCTGCGGTTTCGGCGGCGGTTAAATCTAACATTAAACTGGTAGCTCCGGCGGTAATCATTCCCGAAGCTAAACCGAAAAAGAGCAAGCTTGATTTTAATAAACTTTGGTTAGCAGAAAAGCCGGCAAAAATCAAGAGAATAAAACAAATTGTTGCAAAAATACAGCCATATTTAGTGGTTTTTTGTTTACCGATGCGGGGAATGAGCATAAATCCCGTGGCAGCAATACCAAAAAGGGTTCCGGTTCCCCAAAAAGCGTTCAATTGGGTCGTTTGGGCGATACACATCCCAAAAACCTCGCCGCCAAAGGGTTCCATAATTGCATCCTGCATAAATAAACTCAAAGTCATCATCAGCAGAAAGGTGAAAAATAAACCGGTTTGCCGACTAGCGGTGAGAACTTGTAGGGCATCTTTGAAGGTAATTTGATCCTCTCTTTGCACAAGAGTGGACCGGCTACTAAAACGAGAATATTTTTTTTCTACGCCAAAAGTCGCTAAAATACAGAGACCGAAGACGATAGCGGGCATAATCGTGAACACGGGGTTAATACTCGCCTGTAGCTGCGGAATATTGGCTATAGGGGCTGATTGAGTCGGATCGTAGGTCAAAATATTTGTACCGCAGATATTGGGAGTATCCAGCAAACGAGAACTAACGATCGCCCCGACGACGATTCCCACCATCAGCATTGACCAAACTATAGCAACTAATTGCGATCGATTATCTTCATCGGACACATCCACCAAGAGGGCAGCAAAAGGGGTGGAACTGGCGCTTAAAGCTAGTCCGTAGAGGGCGAAAATTAAGGCTAAGAGGGCAATCCAAGCGTAGGAAATGGTATTCCATCCCGAAGTTTGAATACTAAGTCCCAATTGCCAAACTACCTGCAAAGCAATAAAAGCTAAAGCGGTAAAAATTGCCGCCCCAATCCAGACATAACCGCTGCGATGATGACCGAAAATAGTTTTACCGTCGGATCTTTGCCCAAACCAGATGCGTGCTGGACTAACAAACTGGTGCATAGCGATCGCAGCTGCGGCGAGAAAGGGTAAAACTTTTAACTCATCGATCATAATCCGATTGAGAACCCCCAAAGTCAGCAGGGACATAATACCTAGTCCCATCTGAAAGAGTCCTAAGCGAAACATGGTGAAAAGTCCCAGTTTTGGCAGGGGTTTTGGGGATGAGTGAGTAGAATTGGAGACATCGCTGGTAGCCATGGTTAAATCAATACAAAAAAAGCCGGTATTTAAAAATTTAACGCAGGACGAGCAGACATCTTCTGGGGATTTAAGTTTCTGTGTCCAATAACCAAGTGGTCAGAACTGTCAAGCTGGTAAAATCGAGCAGCGCTTCTCCTAAAGTTGCGAATTGTTCTAGAGATAGTTCTTGGATTTGTTGGCTTAAAGTTGAGGATATTTCACCTAAACGACGGTTAAGTAGTTGTAGAATCAAAGCAACCGCTTCTTATTGTCTTCCTTTTTTTTGGATGTCCTGATCAATGACTGATTCGCCCATAATTTCTTCCCTTAATAAGTTTCTGGTGATTTCCTTACTTAATACTAACCCCGCCAGAATTGCTGTAGCAACGGCTAAATTGCTTTTTTCAGTTCTCCCCTTGATATTAAGTAGGTGGGTGGAATTAAATATAAGATGAACGTAGGTTGGGTTGAAGCATGAAACCCAACGCCAGCATGGGTTACGCTACCGCTAACCTATCCTACAAATAATTGTGCCTCCCTACTTATCAATTTTTGTGGCTACTTTGGCCAAGATTTTCCTATTGTATTATCCATTTTCCTGTAACTGTATGTTCGAGTTAATCGAGATCGCACAAAATGGAGATTTCTAAGCTTAGACGCACTTACATTGCACTTTAATATCCTGGAACGCCTTGTAGATAGGGATACGAGTAGGAAACTTAAATGCGTCTAAGCTTATGATCGTATCTTCCCCATTGTCCTCACCGATGCCAAAATCTACAACCCCAAAGACCGACTAAAATAGACTCAATACGGGGAAACCGAAAGTAAAGAACCAGAAGAAACCATGAAACAGGGAGGAATCGCCAACCTGCGAGGAATTATCGACGATCTAAATCTTGGCACCGTGATCCAGAAGTCAAATCGTCAAGTGCTTACTCTGTAATGATTATAATCGATTCGATCTTTGTTTAGCGTTGAAGTTCCCTTAGGAATAAATTGGGTCTTTTTCCAGCAACCCTAGCAATTTTTGCATTTTAATCCAAGCTCTTCTCATTTGCCAGAATTTACTTTTTTCCATGGCGGCTATTTTACTGTCAGCTTTTTGTAATTCCTCGTCTCTTTCTCGATAATCCAATTGGGTTTTTTGCAATTCTTCTTGCAATTCTTGTTGATGAATTTCTAATTGTTTAATTCGTTCTCTAGCCTGTTCCAACTGAGCGAATATATCGACTTTTAAGGTGACTAAAGCAGCAAAAATGGTTTGGATATTTTGGGAGTAAAGTTGGGGATGATTATAAAAAAGTTGGGTGTAGGAATAGATATAGTGTTCTGCGGTCATTGAGCGACTCATAGAATCAGCTTTTTGTCGATAGAAAAATAACAATTCTGGGATACGATAGACTTCTCGACCTAATTCGATCAGAGATAACCAAAAATCGTGATCTTCCCAACCATAAATTAAATTGCTATTGTAGCCGCCCACAGTTTCCCAGTCAGATTTCCGAAACAAACCGGAGCAAAATATCATATTATCTACTAATATATCGGGAAATTTATACTCAGGCAGCGGCCAAATTCCTTGTCTATCGCCAAAATATTCCGCTTCGCAATAAACTATACCTAATTGCTCATTACTTTCTAGCAAAGCAACCGCTTTTTCTAGATAGGAATCGGCAATTTTATCATCAGCATCAAGGGGAAGAATATAGGTTCCTTGCGCTTGGGCAATTCCTAGATTTCTCGCTGTGGCAACCCCTTGATTTTCTGTGCGGATGATCCTAGTTTTTGGCTGTTGATAATCTTGTAAAATCTCGATGGTTTCTGGTTCTGTGGATCCATCATCAATGACGAGGATTTCAAAGCCTTGGTATGTTTGTACCAAAACAGATGCGATCGCATGATCAAGATAGCGACCTTGATTATAGCAAGGAATAATCACGGAAACTTTAGGAACATGACTCATTGAGGGAAATTCTCTCCTACTCGAGCAAAAACTAGGTTATCAATAGCTTATCCCAAAAGTTCCCCTTTCTCGTTTTTCTAAGTAGGGTATGCTGAATAAATCTAAAAACCTTGTTTGGTAAGACTTTTAGACTTTGGGGAAATCAAAAAGTACCAGATCTGGGAGTGATCGGGGGGAAAATTCCTGGACTTTTTCCCTGAAAATTAGGTAATTGACCTCCTCAAAATTGGTAAAACCCCACACCCCACACCCCACACCCTGTCCCCACGAAAAACTTTTTCAGCAGACCCTAACTAAAGAAAGTGTTGATATCCCCACTAGCAATTTCGGGATAGTAGGACATATTATGGATAAATTCTTCAATTATTCCGATTGGTGGACAAAATCACCCAATTGGGTGATCCCCGTGAGGGAAGCATCTCTTTTTAATAGAGGATAAGTTATTCAATAATCAGATTATCATTACCAATGATCCTTACATCATGGAAGCTCATCAACAAAAACAACTCCGCACTTTCCTCTTGGAAAAATTAGCTATTTCCCCCCGTTCCTTCGATATGGCTGTGCGTCTCTGTGAAGCATCGGTGGGTTCTTTGCCGATGGTTTTATGGCAGTACGGTTTAATCGATTTGTCGCAATTAAATCAAGTTTTTGACTGGATGGAAACTGTATAATTATTTTCCAAGAATATGCTCATTAATTATCATTTTTATTAAGAAAAATGACCAATCCCCAGAGCGGCAATTTACTGAAATTTATTTATTAAGTCCCGTTAAAGTTTACCATCGTAGGAAACCTCCCCTTTGCTGGGACTAATTAAACCAGCTATCATCTGCTATTTCCCCCCGTTTTAATTCGAGATTGATCTGGTATAAAATACTAATTTCTCGCCTTGATCGCCTTTTTGCTTGTCATGAAAGTAAGGTAGAAACAAACTTAATTAATCTGGCATAAGTACCTAGGCAAAATTAATTACACATATCTAACCCCCCCTTTGCCTCTTGCCTCTTGCCCTTTGCCTTTCTTCACTAGGAAATTTATTTTGCACGACTACTTAAGTCCTTGAGTTAGGCATCGACTATATGGAACTCTTTTAGAGCCGGATAGAAGTTGAGATTTTCGTGACCGGGACGACTGAGTTTAATCAGGGCAAAACGTTGGGATGGTGGCAATTTTTGCCATTGTTCTAAACTAATTTCGATCTGGAATTCTCTAGCTTTTTCTAGGACTGTATCAGGAATCTGGCTATCATCTAGCCAAGCGGGATGGGTATCTATTGCTAGTTCTCCTGCGGGATTGCCAGTTTTTTCCGTGATTAATTTTTGCAGAAAATCTCGATAGATTTTGGCTTCTGCTGCCGTCGTACAAGCCATATTAACTAATACCATTCTTTCTGGTTGAGTTAACTGCATCCAATGGGATAATTTTAATTTAACTCCACAGGTATCTAGTTTCATTCTCACGGCCATCGGTATGCAACGTAAGGAGTCAACAAATTCGGCTTCAAAGTCGAAAAAGGTGGTCATATCATTTTATTGGTTTGCTGAGGATAAATCTATGATACAGTGCTGGGGTATAATTGCTGGGCAAAATGTTATTTTGATTGAAGAAAATTGGCTCGATATTGATGACTAGAGACGAGAATTTCCTCTATTTCCTGCCATTTTTCTCCTGCAATATAGTCAACAATTTGATCAAGATTTTGCCGATAATTTGCCAAAGATATCAATAAAGCTTGACGATTGTATTTAGCCATCATTAAACCTAATTCGGGATTGCCAGCACCGACGCGACTGGTATCGCGAAAACCAGAACTAGCTAAATTTTCCGCTAATTGGCGAATATTCGGGTCTTGTTCTTTCCCACAAGCTTGGATTAAACTGGTACTAATCATTACTGGCAGATGGGAAATCCATGCCACGGCTCGATCGTGTTCTTCGGGGGAGGAATAATAAATTTGACAGCCTAATTTTTCTACTATTTCAGTTAAGATTTTCACGGCACATTTAGGAGTAGATTCAAGGGGGGTAATCACATAAGGGGTATTGACAAATAAACCCGATTGTGCCGCATTAATTCCCTGTTCGGTTTTCCCAGCCATAGGATGACTACCGACAAAATTTGGCCATAATTGACTACAATTGGCTACAATTGCCTCTTTAACCGATCCCACATCGGTGACAATGGTTTGGGTTTGTAAATAGGGAGTTAATTTTTCCAAAGTTGGCACAATTAAATGTATAGGAGTACAGATAAAGATTAAATCGGCAGTAGCTAATAATTCTAAACTGGTGCTAGATTCATCTACCACTCCTTTTTCTACAGCAATATCACAGGTTGATTGTTGACGAGAAACTCCCAAAACCTTATAACCTTGTGAGCGGAAATCTAACCCCAAGGAACCACCGATTAAACCCAGTCCAATAATGCCAATATTCATTAGTTTTACTCAAAGATAATTTCGTCTTCCAGTCGCCAAGCAGGATCGACAATGCACAAGAAAACTAAGGGTTCCTCTCCACAATTATGAATATATTGTTTAGCTAGAGGAGGTATATAAATTGCATCACCGACAGTCACTAATTGCACTTCCTCATCGATGTGCATTTCCCCTTGTCCTTGCAGAATATAATAAACTTCCGCAGTTTTTAAAGCGTGGGGAATAGAAGTTTCCCCCACATCTACCTGCGCATGGGCTAAACTATAACGTAGATTTAACGGCTGTTTATCGGGATGCAATAACTCGCGCAATCGGGTATGATCACCAGCGATGAATTCCTCACATTCGAGCAGTTTTCTGATTAACATAGTACAATTAAACCTCGAAGATTGTTTTTATTTTATCATTGAGTGAAAAGCTAAAGACTAATAGCCGTTATCATAGAAATATTCAGCATCGCCAGAATTAACGAATGACTTGGTTAGAACATAGTGTACAGGTGGAAGTGGACGCGCCGATCGATCTGGTTTGGGAACTCTGGTCAGATTTAGAACAAATGCCCCACTGGATGAAATGGATCGAATCGGTGAAAATTATCGAGGAGGAGCCAGAGCTTTCCCGTTGGAAGTTAGCCAGTGGTGGTCTAGAATTTACTTGGTTGTCACGGATAATGAAAATTGTCCCCCACCAGATTATTCAATGGGAATCCGTGGACGGGTTGCCTAACCGCGGGGCGATTCGTTTTTATGATCGTCATGGTAGGAGTATTGTGCGACTGACAGCAGCCTATGCTATACCCGGTTGGTTAGGAAAATTGATGGATAATCTTTTCCTCGGTCGAGTGGTAGAATCAACCCTGCAAGCTGATCTAGAGCGTTTTCGCCTTTATGCGCTCAATATTGTCAATAATACGCCGCCAAGGTGAGTTGACATACTCCCACCGTCAAGCTACGCTGTGACGGGGGATTCTTGACCTATCACTATCGGAAATTCCTTGTTCAACGAGACAGCTTAGATTCTCAATGTCTCCATTAAAAACCCAGAGGTCGGACTCTCTATTATGCGTTTGGGTCGGTTTCTGTTTGCCCAACAGTACCGTTGAGATAATTTCCCAAATATTTCAACCCTTTTTTAAGAATGTTGATGGCTGCATTATGATCCCTATCTAAGATTGTTTTACAATTGGGACATTGATGAGTTCTAGTGCTTAATGTTTTTTGAACTCTCGTCCCACAAACTGAACAATCTTGAGAAGTGAAATGCGGTGGCACAGCAACACAGACAATCCGATAAATCTTAGCAAAATAATTCAACCATTGAGTGAATTGATACCAAGAAGCATCAGAAATCGACTTGGCAAGCTTACGGTTTTTAACTAAGTTTCTTACCTTTAAAGCTTCATAGACTACCAGATCATTAGACTGGACTAACGCCAAAGCGTCTTTAATTGCTTTGTCTTTACGTTGTCTTGATACTTTAAGATGAAGCCTAGC
>NZ_SFBV01000022.1:0-16518 GCF_007095585.1 Microcystis sp. M_OC_Ca_00000000_C217Col | reverse complement strand
ATTGCCCGCAAGGTTCTTTCTACGGCAGTCTGGCAAGCATGGGAGTTTAAATCATCAACAAATTTAAACTCTTTCCTTAATGCTGTGTTGTACCGAAATAACTCTGTTTTGCCAACACCAGGATTATCCATCCAATAACGCAGGACTTTATTCCGAACAAATTGAGTTGTCCGTATTGCCTCATTAATGGCTTCTATCTGATTAGGTTTTGGCTTAACTTTGTATTCTAGTACAAACATTTTGACACTGCTCGACCCAGTATCAATATTTTAACACAAAATTCCTTAAGTTGACAATACATATTTATTTAAAGCCGCCCGACCCTTCCCTAAAAGCGAGGGTCTTCACCCCGACATCTGTGATAAACTTGCTATTTATAGATGAAGTATCCTTTTAATTTGTTTCTTTTATTTTTATGGATGGATTAGTAGAACTAAATCTGGTGGATTTGGGTTGGGCTTTGGGGATGATGGGTATTTGTTTAATCCTCTCCCGTTGGTCAAATTTAGCCCTAGAGGGACAATTATTATTAGCGACCGGTCGATCGATCCTGCAATTATTAGTGGTAGGCTACGTTATCGCCGTTATTTTTTCCCTGGATAATCCTCTAGCTGTGCTGGGGATTTTGGCAGTAATGATGACTATAGCGACTATTGTTGCTAAAAATCGCATTGATAGCCGAGATAAAGGCTTATTACCCCTAGTTTTTGGCTCTCTGTTGATTAGTAGCTGTCTAACTTTAGGTTATGCGATCGCTTTAATTATTCAACCAGAACAATGGTACTCACCCCAATACTTAATTCCCTTGACGGGGATGGTGTTAGGGCAAGCGATGAATAGTGCCTCTTTAGCCGGGGAGAGATTAAGCAGTGCCATTAAAAGTCACCGTTTGGAAATCGAAACCCATCTTTGTTTAGGGGCAACCCCTCAACAAGCGATCGCAGCTTATCAAAAAGAAGCGATTCGAGCTAGTTTAATACCCACCCTCAATCAGATGATGGTGGTGGGTTTAGTCAGTTTACCCGGAATGTTCACCGGACAGGTATTGGCAGGAAGTGAACCTTTAAACGCCGCTTCCTACCAGATACTGATCCTGTTTATGATTGCCCTAGCTAACCTAATCACCGCTCAATTGGTGACAGAGGGAATCTATCGGCGCTTTTTCGGTGAGAATTTATCACTGCTCAGTTAACAGTTATCAGTTATCAGTTATCAGTTATCACTAACCACTCCTGACTCCTAATTAACGCCCACTGTTCACTGATTACTGTTTACTGATCACTGATTTAGCCTTTCCACTTGCTGGCGACGACTTCAGCGAGATCAACCACCCGTTGGGAGTAACCCCATTCGTTATCGTACCAAGCGATAACTTTCACCATATCGCCACCCATCACCATGGTGAGACTAGCATCAATGATCGAGGAGGCATCAACACCGCGATAATCAGAGGAAACGAGGGGTAAATCATTATATTCGAGAATTCCTTTCAAAGAATTTTCCGAAGCTTCTTTGAGGACTTCGTTTACCTGTTCCGCGATCGTACTTTTTTCCACTTGCGCGACTAAATCCACCACAGAAACGTTAGGAGTGGGTACACGCAGAGCGATACCGTTAAGTTTCCCTTTCATGTCGGGGATAACTAAGGCTACAGCTTTAGCGGCACCGGTGGAGGTGGGAACGATGTTAACGGCTGCGGCGCGAGCGCGACGCAGATCCCGGTGACTAGCATCCAGAATCCGTTGATCACCAGTGTAACTGTGGGTGGTGGTCATCGTCCCTTTGATGATGCCGAAGTTTTCGTGAATCACTTTGACAACAGGAGCAAGACAGTTGGTGGTACAACTGGCATTACTGATGACGTTGTATTTATCGTGTTCGTATTCGTGAGCGTTGACACCAACGACATAGGTTCCCACTCCCGAACCTTTACCCGGTGCGGTAATGAGGACTTTTTTAGCTCCTGCGACAATATGCTTAGAAGCGCCCTCTTCATCGACGAAAACACCGGTAGCTTCGATCACTAAATCTACACCCCATTCTGCCCAGGGCAGATTGAGGGGATTGCGATCGGAATAACATTTAATGGTTTTACCGTTAACAATTAAAGAATTATCATCGGCATCGATATTAGCGTTAAGTTTGCCTAACATCGAGTCATATTTGAGCAGGTGAGCGTTACTCCGGGGATCGGATGTATCATTGATCCCCACTACCTCCAAGCCACTATTAGTCCGTCCTAACCAACATCTTAGGAAATTACGTCCAATCCGTCCGAAACCATTGATCGCTACTCTAATCACTGCTGCTTGCCCTCTACGTTTTAGTGCAATACATAAAAAAATAATTAATGTTCCCAATCATACCTTAAAGGTTGAACTTTACGATCCCGATCGAAAATAATTTATTAGCTCACCATTCAGGAGAGTAGGAGACTCCGAGACAGGAGACTCCGAGACAGGGGACTCCGAGACAGGGGACAGGAGATTATTTTTATTTATTCTCCTCACCTCCCCACACCCCACACCCCACACCCCACACCCACACCCCACACCCCAAAAAAAGGGAATTGGGAGAAAAAATTTTAATTCTGCGTCAAGGATGTTGCAAGGTGACTGGGCAACACTTGGGAATTCTGCTCAAATGCCCCTATCATGAGGTTGACTTTACTACCGATCGAGTTTAAAACTTATATAATTGTGGGTCTGAGGAGTGAAAAAAGTGAAAAAAGTTAATTTTAACGGCCAACCTTTCCATTTTATCGGTATTGGCGGTATTGGGATGTCAGCCCTCGCTTATATCTTAGCCAAGCGCAATTTACCTGTGTCTGGCTCCGATTTACGTCCTACTCATATCACCCAACGGCTACAGGGAGCGGGAGCGCAGATTTTCCACCGTCAAGAGGCAAATAATTTAGCTTTATTTCATTCTCCCGGCCCTCAAAACAGTAGCCAAACAGTTCCGCAAGTAATCTGCTCCACGGCGATTAATGACCATAACAAGGAATATCGAGCGGCCAGAGACTTAGGATACCCAATTTTTCACCGTAGCGACGTTTTAGCGGCTTTAATCGCTGATTACGACAGTATCGCCGTTGCTGGAACCCACGGAAAAACCACCACTAGCAGCTTAATCGGTTACGTTTTGTTAGAAGCGGGATTAGACCCCACGATCATTGTCGGTGGTGAGGTGGACGCTTGGGAAGGTAACGCTCGTCTTGGTCAAGGTCGTTTTTTAGTGGCAGAGGCCGATGAGTCCGATGGTTCCCTAACCAAACACGCGCCAAAAATCGGCGTAATCACTAATATTGAGCTAGATCACCCAGATCATTACCAGAATTTAAGCGAAGTTATCGATACTTTCCGTGAATTTGCCAATCAGTGCCAGATTTTAGTCGCTTGTTTAGATTGTGACACGATCGCCGAGCATTTCCGTCCGACGATTAGTTATAGTCTCGATCCCGAAAAAGGTGCCGATTACACCGTCAGCGAGATTATCTATGAACAGGGAATGATGAAAGCTTCCGTCTGGGAAAAAGGCAGTTATCTGGGACAAATGGAAGTGAAAATCCCGGGGCAACATAATATTAGTAATGCTTTGGCAGTGGTTGCCATCGGACGTTATCTCGGTTTAGAATTTGCTGTTATTGCCGATGCGATCGCTACTTTTGCCGGAGCAAAACGCCGTTTTGAACACAAGGGAGAGGCAAACGGCATTACTTTTATCGATGATTATGCCCACCATCCTAGCGAATTGTTAGCCACGTTAGCGGCGGCAAAATTGAAGGTAGAAGGCAAACAGTACCAACGTTCGATCGCTATTTTCCAACCCCATCGCTACAGTCGCACCACTACCTTTTTAGAGGAATTCGGCTCCGCTTTCAGTTCCGCCGATGTGGTAGTCTTAACGGATATTTATAGTGCCGGGGAAGTGAATATCGATCACGTCACTGGGCAGCAAGTGGTCGAACAGGTGAGAAAACACCATAAAAACGCCTACTATCACCCCGAATTGAGTTCTTTAGGTCAATTCCTGCTAGAAATTCTCCAACCAGGGGATCTAGCCCTCTTCCTCGGTGCTGGCAATCTCAATCAAGTTATCCCCGAAATGCTCTCTCTTTACCGCGAACAATTAGCAGTTAGAGTATAGAAGTTAGTTATCAGTTATCAGTTATCAGTTATCAGTGATCAGTGATCAGATTTGAGTTTTTAAGTGAGCAGTATTAAATAGGGTTTGCTGAATAAATGTGAAATGTAGGCAAGGTAGGGGTTTTGTGGCTGTATGAGCGAAACAGGTGTAAGATTTTGAGAGAATCGTCGTTCAAAACCTTGCGTCTTCATCGGCCCGCGTCCTGTAGGGGCGAAGCATTCGGGCAATAACCTATCGGTGAAACCGCAGATTTTCTATCCGAATGCTTCGCCCGTACTTTTTCAGCAGACCCTAAATAAGTAACATGATCGTTGGGTTTCATGCTTCAACCCAACCTACGTTACGTTCTGCTCCCCAACCCCCAATTCATAATTTATAATTCATAATTTATAACTTCCAACCCCTAAAACCCTATGATTAAAACCTCTGTTTCTCTAGCTGATTTCACTTCCTACCGGGTGGGGGGAAGAGCGCAATGGTATGCCGAACCAGTTAATCTAGAGGAATTAAGAGAAGTGTTCGCTTGGTGGCAATCGCAAGGGTTGCCCTTGACTGTTTTGGGGGCTGGTTCAAATTTACTAATCAGCGATCGAGGTTTACCCGGACTTGTTCTCAATACTCGCCATCTGCGATCGAGTTGTTTTGATGCCGAAACTGCTACGATTACAGCAGCGGCGGGGGAACCTCTGCCAAAAATAGCTTGGAGAGCGGCAAAAAGGGGCTGGAGGGGCCTAGAATGGGCGGTGGGTATCCCCGGTACGGTGGGGGGTGCTGTGGTGATGAATGCGGGAGCGCACACCTCCTGTGTGGCGGATCGATTAGTGCGGGCGCTGGTATTAAATCCCGATGGTCAGTTAGAAACTTTAAGCAAAGAAGATTTAAATTATAGTTATCGCAGTTCTTCTCTGCAAGGGGATCAACGCTTAGTTATTGAGGCCACATTTCAGTTAGAAGCTACCGATAATTGCGAGGAAATAATGGCAATTACTACCCATAATTTACGCCATCGCAAAAGTACCCAACCCTATGATCGTCCCAGTTGTGGTAGCGTTTTCCGCAATCCTAAACCGCAATTTGCCGGGGCTTTAATTGAGGAAATGGGATTAAAAGGTTATCAAATTGGTGGAGCGCAAGTATCAGAATTACACGCTAATTTTATCCTGAATATTGGTTCAGCAAAAGCCTCGGATATTCTGCGTTTAATTCGTCATGTGCAGGAACAAGTGTTCGATCGCTGGTCCCTCTGGTTAGAACCAGAGGTGAAAGTTTTAGGGGAATTTGACGGGATTTAACTATTTTTCTCGATAACGGTTGAACTCAGCCGCGATGGGCTGGAGTGCGACGGCAGATATTTTTATAATCCTCTAGCATGGTGCGTTCCCCAAAATCTATTGGTGGGGCAGTAGGAGCCACATTAGGGAACGCACCCTACGGCTAACTATTTTTAATATATCTCGTGGGTGGTGCGTTACATTTAATTAACGCACCCTACGCGATCGCCGATCGCACTGATAGCCGTTTGACTTTGATATTGCCAATTGTCTGCTCTGCTTGCCATAGATCGTATTGCATTTGCTGATTGAGCCAACTTTCAGGAGATGTATCGAAAGCTTTCCCTAAGCGAATTGCCATTTCGGGGCTAATACCTGCCCTACCATTTAAGATGGCAGATAGGGTTTTTCGACTTACACCCAATGCTTCAGCAGCCTCAGTCACAGTCAGATTCAAAGGTTCGAGACAAAGTTCTTTAAGAACTTCACCAGGATGTGGTGGATTATGCATTTTCATCAGTGGTAGTCCTCAAGATCGACATCACAAGCATCAACACCGTCAAAGGTGAAAGTGATCCGCCAGTTTCCAGATACTCTCACCGTCCAGGTTCCTTTACGTTGCCCTGCCAGTTCATGAAGTACCAATCCGGGTAAGCAATTATTGTAGGTTGGGTTGACGCAAGGAAACCCAACAAAGAGTAACCTTTGGGGTGGTTGGGTTTCGCTTTTTCAAGCGAATTAAGCTATTTTCGCCTCAGTATTGTTTCGCTCAACCCAACCTACGAGGCTATTTTTAATATATCTCGTGGGTAGTGCGTTACGACGGATTGCTAGTCCTAAGTAAGAGCAGAGATTGTCGCCGTCTAACGCACCCTACTGGACTATTAATTACACGGAAACTTTCCGTATATCACGCCCAAAAGCGTGTTATCCAGATTAGCCTACTGCTAGTGGAGCAGTAGGAGCCACATTAGGGAACGCACCCTACAGCGATGGCCATCATACTGACAGTGGGAGCAGTCTAACGGTTGATCTGAGCGGCGGCAGATAGCCTCGGCATCACCCCCAATATCTCCCGTCCGTCCGCTCCAGCGCGTTGTTAGCCCGCTTTCGGCACCACGCGATGAGTCTAGAGGCAGACTAGATCTAGATCGCCAAAACTGATTTAAGCTGCCGATACAGATCTGAAACTGTATCGAGAAAATCAGGCTCATCTCTATCACACAGCCAACCCTTGCTGTACCACTTATGATAAGGAACGTGAACAATCTTCCAACCAGCCCGTTGAAGGATATCAATCCGTGAGAGATGACTTTCGGAGTAGGTGTAGCCACCTTCAGCAAAGTGATGTACACCATCAACTTCTATTGCACAACATTCCTCGTTTAGAGAGTTAAAGATAACAAAATCCAGTCGTTTGCTACAACTCTCAACCTGATTATAAATTTTCAATGATTCAGAGCCATGACTCTGAACAAATTCTTTGAGGTACTCTAGTACCTTAAACTCAAATTCAGATTCAACTTTTGATTCATCAAATCTCCAACTGAGCCTGTTGTCTAAAACTGTTTGTTGTTGAACGGGTTCTACCAAGCTACCTTCATTAACTGGATAACCGAAATTCTGCAAATACTCCTTTAGTAAATGAGCAGTTTTAGGTATTCCGCCATAGATAAGATAGGTATAATTTACAGCGCGACTGGTTGCTACATTAAACCGATTAGGGTTTTCATAGTGACCTTTTGCCCATCTATTGTTAGTTCCATCAAGCCCTAGAGTTATAATTATTATGTTCTTTTCATTTCCCTGAAACTCTTCAGGTGTGCCAACAAACAATTGATAATCTTTCCATTCATCATCAGAAAATTTTTCTTGAAGTCGTTCTCTAATGGCATTTCTTTGCTGAGTTAAGAACGACAAAACCCCAATTGTTGGTTTATTTCTAATCGTAAAGCCATGATGACTCAATGGTTCTTGTAGGTAGCTATTTTGACGGATCAAGCCACTGAGCTTGTTGATGAGTTCTTCAATTTCTTCAGGAACAAATTTTGTAGTCAATTCTCTTTGACCACCAACCTCAACTGCCTCAAAGCAAGACTTATTAACGTTTTTACCTACCTCTGTCATAATTAATAGGCTATCGTCGTAAAAGGTTTTGCTTGTAAATCTAGCTAGTTGAGGCATAGAACGAAAGTGTTCATTGAGAGTCACTTTTGGAATGGTAAAGTAATTATCTTGATTTATAATAAAATCAAGAATTGAAGATTTGCTTACAATTAGATCCTTTCCTTCTGCTTTTTCATAGGAAATAACCTGATTCAATCCTGCAAAGCAATGGTTCCAAATAAGTCTTTCAAACTTTCTATTCAGTGAGAATAAACCTGCTGCATTTAAGCCAAGTTGCTTATCGTCTCCTACCACACAAAAGCTTCTACCTCTATAAAAAGCAGGTATTATTTCTGCAATATTGACTTGAGAAGCCTCATCAACAATGACGAGATCAAAGATTTCATTTTGAAAAGGTAGAAATTGACCAATATCCTTAATTTCACCAGCCCAAAGCGGGAAAACACTGGTAAGTCTGTTGTAGTCAATCCTACTCATGGCTTCCAAGACTCTAGTTTGATTTGTCCACCTTAGAAGCTTCCGAAATGCATCAGTGACATTTTGATTCTGTTGTAAGTTTCTGGTAAATTGATATTCAATTAGCTGCTTAATATATTGTCTCTTTTTATCTAGCAAGACTTGCTCTTGCTGCTGAATCACTTTCCTTATTTGACTTAAACTAGGATTAATTCTACGTCGAATAGATACAGATTCGGTATAAGAACTATTCACTTTAAAGAGCAATTCTAGATATAGAGGAATTTGACCGAGTTCATTTCTTGAAAATCTAGTCTTGTCAGCTTTTAGTCCATCAACACACTGCTTGTAGAAGCGTCTTATATAAATAAAATCTTTACGCTTAAGATTCCCTGATGAGAGTTTTTTTTGAAGTTTATCAATATTTTTTATGAACCAATCTTTACCTGATTCATGAATTTCTTCCTCTCTTAAATCAAGTTGCTTTGTGTAGTTTCGGTCAAAGATATCAGCAAAATGATTTCTTTCTTTTAGATATAGATCGTTCGCCCGATAGAATTCATTTTCTGTATCTAAAGCTCTTTTCAATTGATCTCTGTGCTTTGCAAGCCCTTGATCTAGATCTATAATTTCTTGATGCAAGGAATCAAGTTCTTGTTTCTGCTTAGAAATATGACTAAGTAAATTATGTGCATTAACTCCCGAAGATTTTGCTTCAATATAAGCTTGAAGCTGCTTACGTTCTTGGCTTTCAGAGCCTACGTAAATGACGGTGTTTTTACCCAAAAAATCTTCTAATTTTCTACGAACGACATCAATAGCAGCCTTTTTTTGAGAAACAAATAATACTTTTTTGTTTAGCAGTAAGGCTGAAATCATTATTGCTACGATAGTGTAAGACTTCCCCGTACCAGGAGGTCCCTGGATATAGGAAATTTCACGCCGCCAAGCATTGTATAGAGCATCCTTTTGGCGATCAGAAAGAGGTAGTGGCAAATAGGCAACTGCCTTATCAATTGATAAACATTCGGTTAAATCGCTATTAAATTCAACAGATTCATTCTGCAAAATTCCTTTAAATAGCTTTTTCAGAACTTGATTTTGAAATGGCATTTAGCTAACCTCTGAAATCAGTTTTCGTAGTGCTGTATAAGTTGATAGTTGCCCAGGTGAGCTAGCAACATAAAAAAATCGATGATTGTAGAAGGTCAACTCTACAGTACCTAGCTTCTCTAGCTTCTGAAGAGTGAAGTCTTCCGTTGAAGGGTGTATTTGATTGAACTCAGGGATTTTTTCATGGATTCGTCGAAAAGTTTGGTCTGCTAATGAATTAGTCGTCAATTTTACACTCTCATGCCTGAGAATATCCTCTAAACTATTTTCTATATCTTCTAGAACTTCAAGCTTGTTGGCATCAACACCTGCACTCTGAAATCCCATTCCCTCATCTTCTTCTTCATCAAGATCTTGCTCTAAAACCAGAGTAATTAAGTCATAATTTAGACTCACCGAATCCAATTCAATGCTATAAGTCAATGACCTGCCGTTTTCATCTAGATCAGTTTTGACGAGGAAATAAATTAATGGTGCGGCAACATACTTCTTGACTTGCTTCTTCTTGAATGAACCAGCGATCAAGCCATTTCCCAGGAAAAGTTGGCGATCACTTTCCTTTTCAAGATAATTTCTGACATCACGCAAATACTGAGAATCTACATCTGCATCTTCAAAGGGTCGATAGTAGTGAGGGCTTTTCTTAGTTTTTCCATAAAGAGTGTTTTCCATCCCAGTACGCAGGCTAATTTTGCGACTCATTTCTTGAAGATAATATAAGTACGCATGAACTACCTCGGATGATTCTTCTGAGTGTTTGGAATCCATATTTTTAAAATCTAACTGATTCTTCCAAGCTGTTTTTCAGCGCTTCAAGCTTATCTGCAACCGTTTGAAGTTTCCCTACTTGCAGATCCCCACCTCCACGTAGGAGTTCATATAAACTAGAAATATTTTTCTTTAGTATCTCAAGCGTATCAATAATTGCCTGGAGTCTCCCAATTTGTAGGTCTCCACTCCCACGTAAAAGTTCATATACTTTGTCGATAGATTTGCTTTGAGCATCAATTAGTTCAACTAACTTTTGCTCTATAGCTTGATTTCTTTGTATTAGACGTTCAAGCTGTTTGTAGATATCTGAATCAGATTCAGTCCGTTTCTTAGCGTTAGTGTTTAGACTTTTCTGTATTTGCAAAAGAATAAATGCAAGAATTGCAGTTGAGATTGCTGATACGGCTGAGAAAATTACCAAGGCTAGTTCCATCTTTGAGACTCTTTGGGTAAAACGATCCTTAGCACAGGATAACAAAAACTGTTGTGAGAGGCACTTGCCGATGACTTTACCGTAGCTTGATGCTTAACGCCGACAGGTAGCCCCTAAACTACTGCCTCACAGATAACCTTGCGGGCTAACTATTGATTATACGGAAATTTTCTGTATAACACTCCTGAAAGTAATGATATGGGTCAACTTTCGGCATATCAACCCATTTAGGCGCGATCTCCAGAACTTTTCCGTATATCACGCCCAAAAGCGTGTTAGCCAGATTAGCCTACTGCTAGTGGAGCAGTAGGAGCCACATTGGGGAACGCACCCTACGGCGATGGCCATCACAATAATTATATACTAGACGGATTTTTTCCATACAACACCCCAAATACAGATTTTCTGGCTCTTCGTTACTTGTTATGGTTCGATAGGGTGGCATAAATCGACTAAATCCTTATCTGGCAAGAGATTTAATTGATTAGTTCGCTCTAGATCAAAAACAATTGACAAAAATCGCCAAACGTCTTTCTCTATAAGGGTTCCATCCCTTATAACCCCCGTACATTGCATAACACAAACCAAAGAACCCATTTCGTCGCCGTGCCTAGAATTTTATTGTCTAGTACAGCATCGCTACTATAGCACGATCGATTTAACTTGACTAGGAATGGATAAAGGCAAATAATCAATTAATCGATCGAGATCAAGACTCAATGTCTGATAACTTGTTATTGGTGGGGTAGGAAATCACCTAAGTCACCCTGTTGAATTATTGATTGTCATTAAAAATGTTTAAGCGATCGCTTTTCTTGCCCCTGTTAATTTTATCCCTTAGTTGTACGCTGCTTTTTAGTGCTTGTCGTCAACAAACAGCTAATAATACCGCAGCAACGACCAATAATAATCCAGAAACTTTAAAACTTTTATATTGGCAAGCACCGACGATTTTAAATCCCCATCTCTCCACGGGATTTAAAGACTCAGAAGCGAGTCGCATTACCTTAGAACCTTTGGCTAGTTTCAATGAAAAAGGGGAATTAGTTCCTTTTTTAGCGGCAGAAATTCCTACTATTGAAAATGGGGGAGTTGCCCAGGATGGTAAATCGGTGACATGGAAGCTAAAAAAAGATATTAAATGGTCAGATGGTACTCCTTTTACTGCCAAAGATGTCATCGCTACCTATAATTTTATCACCAATCCGAAAACTGGTTCTACTAGCGCTGGCAATTATGAAATAGTTAAAAGTGTGGAAGCGATCGATCCCCATACGGTTAAAATAACTTTTAAGCAAGTTAATCCCGCTTGGTCATTAGTTTTTGTGGGAACAGAAGGGATGATTTTACCTGCTCATCTCTATGAAAAGTATAGCAATGAAACGGCACGCCAGGCCCCCGCTAATTTATTACCGGTGGGAACTGGACCCTATAAAGTGGTAGAATTTAAACCGGGAGATACGGCAGTTTATGAACCAAATTCTTTCTTTCGAGAAGCAGATAAATTAGGTTTTCAAAGAATAGAATTAAAAGGAGGAGGTGATGCCACTTCTGCGGCACGAGCGGTTTTACAGACACAGGAGGCGGATTATGCCTATAATTTGCAAGTAGAGGCTAAGGTTTTAAGTGATTTAGAAAAAGCGGGTCGAGGTCAGTTAATATCTAGTTTCGGTTCTTTGATTGAACGAGTTTTATTTAATTTGAGTGATCCTAATCAAGTTACTCCCGAAGGTGAGAGGTCTAGTATTAAGTTTACCCATCCTTTTTTAAGTGATGTGAAAGTAAGGGAAGCTTTATCTTTAGCCGTTGATAGAGATACTATTGCCACGCAACTTTATGGTATTGCTGGTAAAACAACTCCTAATTTTATTGTGATGCCATCGGCATATAATTCTCCCAATACTCGCTATGAATTTAATCTAGAAAAGGCTAAAAAATTACTAGATGATGCGGGATGGAAAGATAGTAATGGTGATGGCACTAGGGATAAAAATGGTGTAGAAATGAAATTAGTTTTTCAAACCACTGTCAATCCTCTTCGTCAGAAAACCCAAGAAATTATCAAACAAAGTTTACAAGCGATCGGGGTAGGAGTAGAATTAAAAACTGTTGATGCCAGTATTTTCTTTTCTAGCGATCCTGCTAACGATGACACGGTAGAAAAGTTTTATGCTGACCTACAAATGTACACTACCGGTAATAATAGTCCCGATCCAAAAGCCTATTTTAAAACCTTTACCTGTAGCGAAATTCCCCAAAAAGCTGATGGTTGGGCTGGGGATAATTATGCTCGTTATTGTAATCCTGAATACGATAAATTATGGCAAGTTTTTAGTCAAGAATTAAACCCAGAAAAACGGAGAGAAATAGCAATTAAAATGAATGATATGTTAATCAATAATTTTGTGATTATTCCCCTAGTTCATCGTGCCGATGTGGTGGCAATTAGCAATAGTTTGTCGGGGTTTGAATTAACTCCCTGGGATAGAAATACTTGGAACATCAAAGACTGGAAGCGTAGTAAATAAATGCTTAAATATTTTCTGAAAAGATTATTATTTTCGATTCCCACTCTTTTAGCTATTAGTATGGTGGTTTTTGGCATTTTAGCCCTAGCGCCGGGGGATCCGATGGGAGAATTTGCCGCTAATCCCGCTATCACCGAAGCGGTGCGAGAAAATATTCGCAAAAGTCTCGGATTAGATCAACCCCTTCCCGTGCGTTATGTCAAGTGGTTGTTAGCATTTCTTCAAGGAGATATGGGCTATTCTTTCACCAGTCGCAGCCCAGTTTTTACCCTCATTTGGCAGCGTTTACCCACAACCCTCTGGATTGTCGGTATTGCCTATATTTTTGGGGTTTTAATTGCTTTTCCTTTGGGCGTAATTTCGGCAGTCAAGCGCTATTCTTGGTTAGACAAAATCATCTCTACTTTTTCCCTACTTGGCTTTTCTTTACCCACTTTTGTAACGGGATTATTATTAATTATTATCTTTAGTGTGCAGTTAAACTGGCTACCATCTTTTTATAACAGTACCCTAAAAATCAGTGATTTTAATAGTTTGATCGAGCAGGTGAAACAGTCAATTATGCCTGTAACTGTATTAAGCTTATATCAAGGAGCGATGTTGATGCGTTTCGTGCGTTCTTCCGTAACCGAAGAAATTCACCAAGAGTACGTTAAAACTGCCTTAGCCAAGGGACTAACTAATTTTTCTGTTCTAACTAAGCATATAGTTCGTAACGCTTTAATCCCCGTTGTCACCCTGATTGCTCTCGATATTCCCTCCATTTTTACTGGAGCTTTAGTTACAGAACAAGTGTTTCGTGTACCGGGTATCGGTGCTTTATTAATTGATTCTATTTCCCGCAGTGATACCCCCGTAGTGATGGCGATTACCTTTATCTATGGGATTTTAATTGTTATCTTTAACTTAATTGCCGATTTAACCTATAGTTGGCTCGATCCGCGAGTCAGATATTAACTATGAACATCACAAAATCCTTACACACGGCGATTTTAGTCACCGAGCTAGAAAAAGCCATTAACTTTTACGAAAATGTTCTAGGATTGACTAGAATCGATCGCCCTTTTCAATACGATGGGGTTTGGTATCAAGTGGGAGATTATCAAATTCATTTAATTGTCGATAGCAATTACCAAAATTACCGTCCCAATCCCGAAAAATGGGGACGCAATCCTCATCTTGCCTTCGCTATTGATGACGTGACAGCCATGGGTAACTATCTAGAAAGTCAAGGTTATACAATTCAAATGAGTGCCTCGGGTAGAAAGGCATTATTTGTCAGTGATCCCGATGGTAATATCCTAGAAATGAGCCAAATTTAGCCTGAAAAATTACCTAATATGTTAGACCAATTACAGACTCAACTCTATCACCTTGAACAATACGCCGATCGCTTAGTCACTTCCCAACTAACTCACCTTAGTTTTGTCAGTATTGCCGTGATTTTTCTAGCCGGTTTACTCACCAGTCTTACCCCCTGTATGCTGTCGATGTTGCCGATTACCGTCGCTTATATCGGGGGTTACGAAAATAAAGGTCGTTTAGCGGCTTTTTGGCAGTCCACATGGTTTTCCCTAGGATTAGCCACCACCTTAGCGGGATTGGGACTAATTGCCGCTACTCTAGGGAAAGTCTATGGACAGGTGGGGATCGGTTTACCAATTATCGTCAGTGCGATCGCTATTTTGATGGGGTTAAACCTCTTGGAATTATTACCCCTGCGCTTCCCCTCCCTTGGTGCTACGGATTGGATTACCGGCGATTTTCCCCCGATTTTGCGGTCCTATCTTCTCGGTTTAACATTTGGTTTAATCGCCTCTCCTTGTAGTACACCTGTTCTAGCAACGTTATTGGCATGGGTGGCAAATACGGGAGATTTAAGCTTAGGAGGGGGATTATTGTTATCCTACACTGCCGGCTATGTTTTACCCCTAATTATCGTCGGTTCTTTTACTGCCTCGCTGAAAAGCTTTCTTTCCCTGCGTCAATGGTCCGGGTGGATTAATCCTGTCAGTGGGGTTTTATTAATCGGTTTTGGAGTTTTTTCTTTATTATCCCGTCTGCTGTGATGGTGGAGAGTTATGATAGATAATTGGCTAGAATTGCAAAACTTTTAACTATGACTATATCGGAAACTTCCTCAAATTTAAAGAATACACCGCTCCGATGGGGACGTAAATTTATCCAGACTATTGCCGATCTGCGATTGGCAATTATTCTTTTACTTTTAATCGCTATTTTTAGCATTTCTGGGACGGTAATCGAACAGGGACAATCCCTATCTTTTTACCAGGCTAATTATCCTGAGAAACCGGCTTTATTTGGCTTTCTGACTTGGAAAGTTTTATTACTATTGGGATTAAATCATGTTTATAGCACTTGGTGGTATCTATCATTATTAATTCTCTTCGGTTCCAGTTTAACTGCTTGCACCTTTCGACGACAATTACCCGCTTTAAAGGCGGCCAGAAACTGGCAATTTTATCAACAATCTCGCCAATTTCAAAAACTAGCTTTAAGTGCTGAATTAGAAACTGGTTCCCTAGAATCTCTCACCCCCCTATTAGAAAAAAAAGGCTACAAAGTTTTTCTAGAAAATAACAGTCTTTATGCTCGTAAAGGTCTGATTGGTAAAATCGGTCCGATTATCGTTCATGCAGCCATGTTAATTATTTTAGCAGGAGCGATCTGGGGAGCGTTAACGGGGTTTTTCGCTCAAGAAATGGTAGCTAGTGGCGATAGTTTTCAGGTTAAAAATATTATTGAAGCTGGACCCTTATCTAAAAATTCTCTCCCCAAGGATTGGGGGATTAAAGTTAATCGTTTTTGGATTGATTATAGTCCTAAAGGTGACGTAGAACAATTCTATTCTGATTTGTCGGTGCTCGATAATCAAGGACAGGAGATCGATCGCAAAACTATTCAAGTTAACCAACCTTTGCACCATAAAGGGGTGACTTTTTATCAAACCAGTTGGGGAATTGCTGGGGTAAAAGTACAGGTGAATAATAGTCCGATCCTACAGCTACCGATGGCTAGTTTAGACACCAAAGGTAATGGACAAATCTGGGGAACTTGGATTCCGACTAAAACCGATCTTAGTGAGGGAGTTTCTCTTTTAACCAGAGATCTACAAGGTACGGTAATTGTCTATGATGCTAAGGGAGATTTAACCTCTGCTGTACGAGAAGGAATGACGATTCCCATCAATGGAGTTAATCTAAAAATAGTCGAATTAGTGGGAAGTACCGGGTTACAAATTAAGGCAGATCCGGGAGTGCCTATTGTCTATTTAGGTTTTGCTTTATTGATGATGGGAGTGGTAATGAGTTACTTTTCCCATTCCCAAATTTGGGCTTTACAATCTGGTGATCGCTTTTATATTGGTGGTAAAACTAATCGCGCTCAAGTCAGTTTTGAACGGGAAATAATTGATACCATCGAAATGTTAAAGTTAAAGTAGAATCGACGTTAATCTGGTGTCGTTTGCCGATCAGTAGGTAGGTGTTAAAAATTTTCTGATCCCCCCACCTATCGGCACCCCCCTTATCAAGGGTAGGGCTGTTTCATTCTCCCATCAGAATATCAAAAGTAAAAGCGATCACTATCAGGTAAAATGAGAAGTGACCGCCAACTTTTTAAATATATGTTGAGCTTAATAGAAAAACTA
>NZ_SFBV01000219.1:0-3294 GCF_007095585.1 Microcystis sp. M_OC_Ca_00000000_C217Col | reverse complement strand
ACAAATATGATTTTGTTTACCTTGTTTATTGATGCCATTTTTACGGATATGGGTAGATTTACATTCAGGGCATTGCATTTTGATTTCCTCCATTCATATCTCTATTATGCAACGCCAAAATTTTCACCCCCACAGATGAAAGAGGTTTCTTTCCCTACACCCCACACCCCACACCCTCTTTCAAGTCAGAGGAATGTAGCGAAATATACGGAGCGATCGAACCAATTTGTAATATATGTGGCCTATAAAATAGGATGATGCGAGCGTTGTCCACACTTGCATCGGGAGGGAACCGTGACGACTTTTCTGGCTTCGCTCAATTTACTGCCTTCTAGTTCTGCCGCTGCCAATTTTCGGCCTGGAGAATGGACTTTTCCCACACTCTACTCCACTCTGGCTCCCGCTGCCCTAGCAGATTTAGTTTTTTCTCGTTACGAGATTGATGTACCGAAAAATTGTCAATTTTGGCATCGGGGTTTAAGTGATGTGTATCTCCTCGAAACCATGACAACTCCTTACATTTTGCGAGTGTCTCACTGCCATTGGCGCAGCAAAATGGAAATCGACTTCGAGTTAGAATTATTAGATTATCTCGATCGCTCTCAGGTTCCCGTCGCCGCGCCAATTCGCAGCAAAAACGGTGATTTATCCCTAGAAATTAATGCTCCGGAAGGGAAACGTTACGCCGTCCTTTTTCCCTATGCTCCGGGGGGAATTGCCATTGGGGATATAGATATAGAGCAAGCCTATCATTTAGGGGCGATCGTGGCTAATTTACATCAGGTGACGGCAGATTTTCAAACCCTAGCCTATCGTCATCCCCTCAACCTCAAATATCTTCTCGAGGATTCCCTGCAAATTATTGCACCTTTTCTGCACCAACGACCGAGCGACCTAGACTGTGTCTTAGAAACCATTGGGGAAATAGAGGAAGAAACCGCTAAATTACCGACAGAATCTCCCTATTGGAGCATTTGTTGGGGCGATCCTCATAGTGGTAATGTGCATATCACCCCTGATAATCAGATGACCCTATTTGATTTCGATCAGTGCGGTTATGGTTGGCGAGTTTTTGATATCGCTAAATTTCTGCAAGTTTCCCTACAATCTGGTTTAAATCGCCAGGTTCGCCACAGTTTTATTCAAGGTTACGATCAAACAGTGCCTTTAACCGATGGTGAATTATCTTGTCTTCAGTATCTCACCCAAGCGGCCTATATTTGGTCTTGGTCAATTAGCTTAAATAACCTGCGTTTAACCGATTATAGTCGTCTCTGTGCTAATTATTTTAGTAGCCGTTTGGCCATTCTCAAACGTTTAAGAACCCAAGAATGGGAATTATTCTAAGCAGCCTTAATCCTGTTGGTGACAGCAGGCCCTAACTAACCAAGATCAACTTTCTTGCCGGTCAATGGCCAAACGAGGTATCGATCCCTGTATGCTGGTAAGTATAGATAATCACTAGGTAAAGACTTTCTTCTCCATCTGCCAAAAGTGAAGCAAGCTTTACCGCTCTTGAATAGTCTCTCACAGCCTTACAGACAGATGGTATTATGTCCAGAAGAAAGAAGAAGTTTCCCTGTGGTCACAAGGGTTATGGCCAAGTCTGCCATCATTGCGCTCAACTAGATGCCGCTTGGGAAGAAAGAAAACGTCAAAAAAATGCCTGGGAAGCCACTTTTTCCCAAGATCCGATCGATCTGCGGGAATTACCGAAAAATGTGGTACTTAAAGCTAGGGAAATCCTGCAAGGATTACAAAATCACCGCAATTATCGAGATTTCCACGGTAAACGATTGCGACACGATCGCTTTATTATCAGTATCCCCGTTACCCGCAATTATCGCCTCATCTGTCGCGACCACGGCAATCTCCTCGTCCCAGAAGCGGTTATCTCTCACGAAGATTATAATGTTTGTAAACCGGGTAGGTGAAGCTAATCTTTAGTTCGCTTGGGAAGATTTATCGCTGTTTATATCTTCCCAATCCGGCAGCCAATTTTCAGCGAGAATCTCCTCCAGACTAGCTAATACTTCCACGGGGAAAATACTGGCATCTAATCTGGTTTCGTCAATCATCAGATTGCGAGCATCGAGATAACATTTGGCTAAAATTTCCCTTAAATAGGACTTTAAGCTGGGACTATCTTCTAAAAGATCAGCAATTTGTAGGCGAAAATTCCTGATTTCTTTTTTCCATGCTGCTTGGTTGTAATCTCGTTGGGATTGCCAGTAGGTTAACTTCAGTAAATGTTCTAGGAGTCGAGTTAAGAGACTCTTAAGCGCTCGTCGATTATTTTTCCCCAAATCTGCTAACTCCTCTAATAAATTCTGCCAATCTACCGCTTGAAAATCCCCCCGACGCAATTGGTTGATAGTGTTTTCTAACCAAAGTTGATAATCGCTATCGTAGAGATTTGGCCTGGTAATATTCATCATTTTTTACTCCTTAATTGCACTGTTCAGAATCCTTGCTGATAGCTTCCCAATCCGGCAGCCAATTTTGATCGAGAATCTCCTCGAGATTAGCTAACACTTCCAGAGGGAAAATACTGGCATCTAATTCGGTTTCGTCAATAAGCAGATTGCGAGCATCGAGATAACATTCCTGCAAAATTTCCCTTAAATAGGACTTTAAACTGGGACTATCTTTGAGAATTTTTTTGATCTGAATCCGAAAATTGCGAATTTCTTTTTTCCATCCAGCTTGATTATAATCCCGTTGGGATTGCCAGTAAGTTAACTTCAGTAAATGTTCTAGGAGTCGAGTTAATAAACTTTCTAATGCTCGTCGTTCACTTTTTCCCAAATCTGCCAACTCCTCTAATAAATTCTGCCAATCTACCGCTTGAAAATCCCCCCGACGCAATTGGTTGATAGTGTTTTCTAACCAAAGTTGATAATCGCTATCGTAGAGATTTAAAATAGTAATATTCATCATTTTAAGTAGCTGGTTATAATTAAATTAAAAATGGATTTTAGGTTCGATCCCCCCTGCCCCCCTTAATAAGCTATCCATTAGTCACATCTTTCTTAACATAAAATTTGACAAAAAGAGAAAAGTGTGCAATATGGCTCAAGGGGGTTCTATAGGGGGACTAATTTGATGAGATAGTTTCCAAGTCTGGCTGATATCATGTTACCTTCGCAGTCCCAACCAAATAGTTTTAACACCTGGTTCACCGTCGCCTTTTCTACCTAAAAAACCCCCAAGAGAAGCAATCATTCTGACCGCTTCTGGCCAAGGAGGGCGGCTTTTCAGGTGGCGGACCCTTTTTATGAATAGTGGCACACA
>NZ_SFBV01000218.1:0-15728 GCF_007095585.1 Microcystis sp. M_OC_Ca_00000000_C217Col | reverse complement strand
CTGCTATTCTAAGTCTACAGAAATGTTAGGATACTCTATTCGTTTATTAATTCATTATCTGAAGTTTCAAGAAGTGCCTATTCCTTACTGATTCATAGCTTAATTCAGCAACGCCAAATAAATATCCACAGAACCATCGGCATTAACCAAAAGTCCCTTAGTCTGACTACCGACACTGGGAAACTGTTGATCTGTCTGAATCATTGATCGCATCTGGTTACTGTAAAGAATCACTGACCAGAATAGTAGCACGCTAGGATGTGTTAGCGTAACGCAGAATAATTACAAATTCGTCATGATTAAAAGCAAAAAAGCGCGTTAAGTAACTATTTTTTAAGTCAAGACGGCAATTAGCGATCGCCGCTCCTGATCAAAAAGCGATCACACCATGAGAAGAAAACCTGATCGCACTAAAGGCCAAAATAATCGCAAATCAGATAATTATTGTTAAAAAAACAATTTGGTACGTTACATTTTATTAGCGTACCCTACAGGATCACCGACCATACTAACCGGTTGCTTGTTGAGAGCAATTTCAAATAAAAATTCAGGGGCAAAGTCTGCTCCGTTTGGCCATTCTATTGTCCGACTATTTACATATACTTTTTGAAATAAGCTTTTATCTTTTAAAGGTTCAAAGATTTCTCCATACAATTCTTGTTCTAAATCTACAATCCCTTCTATTCCATTATTAAAGGTTAGCTTTAATTGATACTTATCCAGATATTCCACACAGATAACATGAAGAAATAGCTCCTTTTTAGGGAAGGGGATCGATTCTGTTAAGAGGTTTTCTTTGACGCGCATTTTCCCAGTTCTCCAATAGTTCAGATTGGTGTAGATCAAGCCACTCCCATATTAAATTTAGTCCTCTTTTGGGCATTTGACCACAAACTTCACCTGTGTGAATCATTATAACCGCTTCATAATCTTGATACTCGGCATGGATATGAGGCGGATTGTGATCGTTATAGTTCATGGTGATTTTTATTCCATAGAAGCTTGATAGAGTGGGCATGAGTAAGAATAGTAATAAAGGTTGCTTTCTAAAAGTTTGCCCCCTATTGTAAGCTATCGCCCTTGGCGTTCCAGCAATGACAATCTTAAAGTTTAATCAACAAAATAACAGCGATTACATTGAGCCTAGTCATAGTGAAATTTACAACTAATAATAATAATTTTTGTCTCTGTTGGTTCCCCAATCCAATACATCTGTCTGTGCTTTGTCGCAGTTGTTTGGCCGTTTCTTCTAACCAAGCAAGATAGTCTTGTTCGTATAAGTCTTTAGCGCTGGTCAGGTATTAGGTTTTTATTTTCTTGACGCTTATCTAACCTAAAAAAAGAGGGTTTGCAGGCAGGCACGGATTCCCATTATATATACGAGTATATGTCAAGTGCGGGGATTTGTCAAGGGTTTTGACAGTAGAAAGGGAGAAAACTTTTAACAATACACTTGTTCTAACATAGCGGTAGTGAGAGATTTTTGGCCGTGATAATAGAGACGACGATTGAGACAACCGATCGATTTAACATAGGTAGATAGGGTTCCTAGATCATGGGAAATAATTAAAATAGTCATCCACTCATTCAATTCTTGCAACAGGGAAAAAATACTAGCACGCATTTGGGGATCGACACTGGCAGTGGGTTCATCTAAAATCAAGAGACGGGGTTCTACCGCTAAAGCGCGAGCGATATAAACCCGTTGGCGCTGTCCTCCCGAAAGTTCAGCAATCGACCTTTTTTTCAACCCTAACATTCCCACACTATCTAAAGCTTTATCTACCCTTAACTCATCTTTTTTACTATAGCCTTGCCAGAGTTTTTTGCTGCTCAATCTCCCCATTTTCACCACCTCACCCACAGTAATGGGAAATGAGCGATCGCATTCGACAAACTGCGGCACATAACCGACTAATTCCCGACCTTTTTGGACACTTTGCCCCAAAATACTGACTTCTCCCCGCCAAGGTTTAATTAATCCCAGTAAAACCTTGAGGAGGGTAGTTTTTCCCCCTCCATTCGGGCCAATAATTCCCAGAAAATCCAATTCTTCAATGGTTAAATTAATATCTTCGAGGATGGGTTCCTGTTCGTAGCCGGTCCAGAGATTACTAATGGTAATGATCGTTGACATATACAAACAATTACTGATTTAAAACTGTGGCCATTTTTTGGGAAACTTGTCGCAGGTTTTCACTCCAATTTTCAGCAAAGGCACTGATAGGGATTACCTGTCCCCCAATTTCCCTAGCAATAGTTTCGGCACTTTTCTGGCTAAATTCTGGTTGAGTAAAAATAACTTTAATATTCTCTTTTTTTGCCTGTTTGATTAGTTGACCTAACTGGGCAGCACTGGGTTCATTACCGTCGATTTCGATCGCAATCATCTCTAAACCGTAATCTTGGGCAAAATAGCCCCATTCGGGATGAAATACCATAAATTTTTTGTTTTTAATCCCTGCCAAGTTTTGCCGAATTTCTTGATCTAATGCGTCTAATTCCTGACTGAATTTTTCCAAGTTAGCCCGATAGATAGCTTCCTGAGCGGGATCGAGTTGTGCTAGGGTTTGATAAATAGTCTCTGCTTGTGCTTTGACTCGTTTTGGTGATAACCAAATATGGGGATCTAAGGTGTTTTTTCCAGCTTGATGTTTTTCTTCCTTGCTGTGATCATGATCGTGATTATGTTCTGCTGTCAAAGGGATTTTATCTACTCCTTGACTGGTATCGACGATTAACATCTGTTGGTTAACACTGTTTAAGCGATCTTTCCAAGCATCTTCTAAGGATACACCGATTTTAAAGTAGGCTTGCGATTGGGCTGTGGTTTTTAATTGTTCGGGTTTTGGTTCATAGGTGTGGGGATCTGTCCCGGGTTGAATCATGGCATTAACACTGACTCTATCACCGCCGATGCGTTTGACGAAATATTCCTGCGGTACGATACTCACTGTCACCTGTAAGGGTGTCTTTGCTTCCTTTTCCTTGACCGAGGAATCGCTACAAGCTGTTAAGCTGGCTATAGTCATTGTTAAAGCGATCGCTGTTAACTGGAATTTTTTACCCATCGGAGTTAACTGAGTCTGATTATGATTCTCATCTTATCACAGTCGCTGAGAATCGTTATCATTCTGAAAATATCTCGGTATAGATGTACTAATTTTTCTGCCTTCGATCTTTTGCTGGCAATTAAAAAATTTTTTCTTGCCAACCAACGCTTGACATGATATTATATAGATAATGGAAAATCCGTGCGCCTGCGACCCCCCTCTGGTCAGGTCAAATAAAGCCCAAAAAAATTAACCCCAAAAAGTAGTGGGTGAACTGAAAACTCACATCTGATAACTGATCACTGATAGGCTGTTGACTAAGTAGGGAGGCACAATTACTTGTAGGATGGGTTAGCGGTAGCGTAATCCCTGGGGGTGTTGGGTTTCATGCTTCAACCCAACCTACGTTCATCTTATATTTAATTCCACCCACCCACTTATCTAAATTACTCGGGAGCAGGGAGAGGAAGCCTGAGCATTTGTACTAAAACTCCCAAGAGGCAGTGTAAATTCAGGAGATCTGATCTCTGCCGACAATTTTCTCCCCTTGACTATCGGTTAATTTTTTTTCCAAAAAAGCTTGACAAAACCCCACGACTTGACAGATAATTTCTTACATAATGGAAAATCCGTGCGCCTGCGACCCCCCTCTGGTCAAGTCAAATAAAGCCCAAAAAAATTAACCCCAAAAAGTAGTCGCTGAACTGAAAACTCACAACTGATAAGTAGGGAGGCACAATTATTTGTAGGATGGGTTAGCGGTAGCATGCTTCAACCCAACCTACGTTCATCTTGCTAAGACTGCATCGGAGTGCCAGAGTTGGGAGCAGGGAGAGGAAGCCTGAGCATTTGTACTAAAACTCCCAAGAGGCAGTGTAAATTCAGTAGAGCTTAACTAAAAACCGAGCGCCGATCACTAAAAAATGACTTTTGCCTCCGTTATTCGCAACATTGAAAAATCGCCCTTAACTGCTGAACTTATCCAAAAACTGGAGAAAAACGGCAATTTAACCCTAACCTGCCTTGCCCGCTTACCGAAAGGATTAATAAGCACAGCTTTCGCCCGTTGTCAAGGAAAAAATCTTTTAATTATCTGTGCCAATCTAGAAGAAGCGGCACGTTGGGCGGCACAATTAGAAGCGATGACGTGGAAAGGTGTTTTCTTTTATCCCACCTCGGAAGCTTGCCCCTACGAGACATTTAATCGGGAATCCGAGATGATTTGGGGACAGATGCAGGTATTATCGACCCTTCGACGTAGCTCAGGGCAAACCCTAATCAGTCATCAAGATGCCGGAATTGCGATCGTTACCACCGAAAAGGCCCTGCAGCCCCATTTACCCCCTAGAGAGGTTTTCGAGCAATATAGCGATAATTTTGCGGTAGGAAGGGTTATAGAAGCCAAAAACCTCGATCTAACCCTAGCTAGATTAGGATATGAAAGGGTTCCACTGGTAGAAACCGAAGGGCAATGGAGTCGTCGTGGCGATATCGTTGATATTTTCCCAGTTTCGGCCGAATTACCAGTCAGGTTAGAATTTTTCGGCGATGAATTGGAAAAATTGCGAGAATTTGACCCTGCCACCCAAAGATCGCTGGATTCTATCCCCAATCTGCTTCTTACTCCCACTAGCTTTGCGGCGATGATTGCCCCTTCTCTTCCCCCCACAGTGGCCGATTATCTAGGGGCCGAAGATCGAGAAAAATTGGCTAATGGCATTTATCCAGAGGGAATTGAGCGATTTTTAGGCTTGGCCTTCCCTCAACCTGCCTCTTTATTGGATTATCTCCCTGAAAATACCCTTATTGCCTTTGATGAACTGGAAAGCTGTCAAGCTAGAAGCGATCGCTGGATAGAATATATTGGGGAACGCTGGCAAGAGATAGAACCAGCTTTACCGCAAATTCACCGTTCTTTTGGCGAATCTCTGCAAATATCGGTCAAATTTCCCCATCTCTACCTCTCGGAAATAGACGATCACCTGTCCGAAAATCGCCTTAATCTCTCCAGTCGTCCGATTCCCACCAATCCGGGGCAATTCGCCAAACTAGCGGAAATTTTACGGGGAAAAAGAGAGATTTATAGCGGTATTAAACTAAATAAGTACGCCACATGGTTAATATCTGCCCAACCCTCCCGCACAGTCTCGTTATTACAGGAACACGACTGTCCGGCCCAATTTATCCCCAATCCCCTCGATTTTGGGGCGATCGAGCGGTTAATAATTCAAAACACCGCTACAGCCCTAAAATACTCAGGATTAGCTGAATTAGAAGGTTTTATCCTCCCCACCTATCGCATAGTCGTCGTTAGCGATCGAGAGTTCTTCGGACAACATCTTTTAAATACTGCCGGTTACGTCCGCAAACGTCGGCAAGCAGCCTCGGTACAGGTGGATGTGAATAAACTCCGTCCCCTCGATTTTGTAGTACATAAACACCATGGCATCGGACAGTTTATCAAACTAGAAAAGCAGGAAAGCACAATTAGCGGAATAGTGCAAGGTCGAGATTATCTAGTTATTAAGTATGCCGATGGATTATTGCGGGTTCCTGCCGATTCTCTCGATAATCTCTCCCGTTATCGTCATACAGGTAGTCAAGCGCCCGAATTACATAAAATCTCTGGCAAAGCGTGGGAAGCGACGAAAGCCCGCGTTAGGAAGTCGGTTAAGAAGTTAGCGGTTGATTTAATCAATATTTACGCCCAACGCGCCCAAAAATCGGGTTTTGCCTATCCGATGGATAATCCCTGGCAGCGGGAGTTAGAGGATTCTTTTCCCTACCAACCCACTGCGGATCAACTGAAAGCGATACAGGATGTGAAACGGGATTTAGAAAGCGATCGCCCGATGGATCGCTTAGTCTGTGGGGATGTGGGTTTTGGTAAGACAGAAGTGGCCATTCGTGCTATTTTTAAAGCTGTCACCACGGGTCATAAACAGGTGGCTTTATTAGCACCAACAACGATTTTAACCCAACAACATTATCACACTCTGAAAGAACGTTTTGCTCCCTATCCCATTAATGTGGGTTTATTAAATCGTTTTCGCACCAATTCCGAGAAAAAAGATATCGTCCAGCGCTTGAAAACGGGGGAATTGGATATAGTGGTGGGGACGCAGTTGTTATTGAGTAAAGCGGTGGAGTTTAAAGATTTAGGGTTATTGGTAATTGATGAAGAACAGCGTTTTGGTGTCAATCAAAAGGAGAAAATTAAGGCTTTTAAAAGTAATATTGATGTATTAACTTTGAGTGCGACACCGATTCCCCGGACTCTTTATATGTCCCTTTCTGGGGTGCGAGAAATGAGTTTAATTAACACACCTCCCCCCTCTCGTCGTCCCATCCAAACCCACCTTTCTAGTTATAATTCTGATGTGATTAGAACGGCAATTCGTAATGAATTGGATCGGGGGGGACAGATTTTTTATGTAGTACCCAGAATCGAGGGAATTGAAGAAAAAGCGGCAGTAATTCAAGGGATGATTCCTGGTGCTAGAATTGCCATTGGGCATGGTCGTATGGATGAGGCCGAATTAGAGACCACCATGTTAGCTTTTAATAATGGGGAAGCGGATATCTTAGTTTGTACGACTATTGTGGAGTCGGGGTTAGATATTCCCAGAGTTAACACAATTATCATTGAAGATGCCCAAAAATTCGGTTTAGCGCAACTCTATCAACTACGGGGACGGGTGGGGCGATCGGGAGTACAAGCGCACGCTTGGTTACTTTATCCAGCTAAGGGAGAACTAACAGAAACTGCTCGGGAAAGATTAAAGGCAATTCAAGAATTTACCCAGTTAGGATCGGGGTATCAATTAGCGACTAGGGATCTGGAAATTCGCGGTGCGGGTAACTTATTGGGTGCGGAACAATCGGGACAAATGGAAGCGATTGGTTTTGATCTATATATGGAAATGTTACAGGAAGCTTTGCGGGAAATTCAAGGTCAAGAAATTCCTCAAGTGGAGGATACCCAAATCGATCTGAAATTGACGGCATTTATTCCTAATGATTATATATCCGATCCAGAGCAGAAAATGGATGTTTATCGGGCGATTGCTACTGCCAATTCTCAGAAAACTTTAGGACAAATTGCCGCCGATTTAGTGGATAGATACGGAGCAATTCCTTCCCCAGTGGCACAATTATTTAAGGTAATCGAGTTAAAACATCTGGCTAAATCCCTCGGGTTTTCGCGCATTAAACCCGACGGAAAACAGCATATTATCCTAGAAACTCCCATGGAAGAACCAGCGTGGAAATTATTACAAGAACACCTACCCCAACATATACAATCACGCTTTGTTTATGGTCCCAAACAGGTGACAGTTAGGGGTTTAGGAGCGGTAAAACCGCAACAGCAGTTAGATAGTTTATTGGAGTGGTTAGCTAAGTGTAAAGATGGTTTACCCACGAGGAATTAGACTAAATCCTGTTTGAAAAGTATAAGAGACTGGGAATTATCAATTATAAATTATCAATTATGAAGTGGGGAGCGGGAATTATCAATTATAAATTATCAATTATGAAGTGGGAAGCGGGAATTACCAATTATGAATTATGAAGTGGGGAGCCGGAATTATGAATTATAAATTATGAATTATGAAGTGGGGAGCCGGAATTATGAATTATCAATTATGAATTATGAAGTGGGGAGTAAGGGAGAAGATAATCGATAAGAGTAATCTCCTGAATTCAGAATCCTGACTCCTATACTCTAACTGCTATCAAAAGCACCTCATAGACATGAGGTGCTTTGGGAACGGAGAGAGAGGGATTCGAACCCTCGTTAAAGTTACCCCTAAACAGCATTTCCAGTGCTGCGCCTTCAACCGCTCGGCCATCTCTCCAATTGAGGTCACGATCATCCATCCTACAGCAAATGCTGCCGATCTGTCAAGTTATTTTTCTTTTTCCGAGGATGACCGATCAGGTTATACTTCATCTGGACGGGAAACCCTGTCAGTTAAGCATACCCTAGATATTGATTTAAGATTGCGGCTGTAGCTAGACCAGTTTTGTGCCAACTAAACTCATTGGCTCGTTTTTTGCCTAGATAACTTAATTTTGACTGTAATTGTCGATCTTGAGCGATAATTTTCAGGGCATCGGCCAGGGCCTCGACTCGATAGGGATCGATTAAAATTGCCGCTGTTGCCGTGACTTCTGGCAAAGATGACAAATTTGAGGTAATGACGGGTGTACCGCAGGCCATAGCCTCTAAAACGGGCAATCCGAAGCCTTCCCAGAGACTGGGGAAGACTAAAGCAGTGGCTTGACTGATAACTTTGGGTAGGTGATCGTAGGGGATATAGTCGAGAAATTTAATGCGATCGCTAACTGCTAATTCTCGCGCTTGTTGTTGTAAATTGGGGGTATAACGGCGATCAAAGCTGCCGGCAATCCAAAGATGATAATCGGTTAAATCTGGGGGCAGTTGGGCAAAAGCGGCGATTAAACGCGGTAAATTTTTATAGGGATTGGGACGACCGAGATAGAGAAAATAGGGCTGTTCTGGCTTATTATCTTCCATAGGACGAAAGTGATGATGATCGTAGGCTAGGGGAATAGAAGTAATTTTATCGGCGGGAATTTGATAATATTCAGCGATATCTTTGGCCGTTGCCTGAGAGTTACAGATAATATGTTTTGCCTGTTCTAATACCTGCGGCACATAATAACGGAAATATTGGGTTAAGGGGGAAGTAAAACTGGGAAACCGCAGGGGAATTAAATCGTGGACCATGACGACAAAGCGACAGGGAGAATTTATCGGCGCTTCCGGAAGGGGAGAAAAGAGTAAATTCGCCTTTAATTGTCGGTAAATTGACGGTAACTGCCACTGAGTCCAGAGTAAGCGTTTTAAATGACCTTTCGCTCCTCGATCAGGGCCGATACCTTTGGGGATAGAATAACAGTTAAAGTCGGGATAACTATTAGCTGTTAGTAGGGTTGGTTCTAAATGTTTCAGGTAGGGTAAGAGGTTAAGAATGTAGGTACTGATTCCCGTGGGTTGGGGAAAAAGTACCGAGAGATTAATTAATAGGTTATGCTTTGTATTCACTAATTACCCTGTTGATATTTGCTGAGGATTTCTGAGATATATTGGTAGCCTTCCAGTCCAATAGATTTAATCAGGGAGGAACGTTCCTGACTGAAAGTCTGCTCAAAAGCTGCGATATTTTTGCCGCGAATAACCGTTAATAGACTAGCAGCTTGTCGCCATTCCACTGCACCGATTTCGTGTAGCCAGTACATTCCTAGAGAACCCATATAAATTGCCTGTTCAAAATTTTTGTCTTGATAGTAAGCTTCCCCTAAATAAGTTAGTAATAAACCTTGCAGATATACATCTCCGTAGTATTTGGCCGATTCCAATCCTTGTAGGAGAATATTAATCGCATCTTGGGTTCTTTCGAGGATAATATATGCTAAACCTAAACTGCTACAACAAAGGGATTTACTCTGCCAATCTTGGAGACTTTCTGCTAACTTTAATCCCTGCTGTAAATACTCGATCGAAGTTTGATAAATTTCGGGATCATATCTCTCTAACTGTTGTGCTTCCTGTACCTGACTATAACCCAAATTAGCTAAAGCGTTAGCCTGTCCTAAACTATTACCCTGTTGACGACTTAAAATTAAGGCTCTCTGACTTAAATTAATCGCTTCTGCATAGTTTTTTTCGATAGCATTGAGACGGGATAAATGGTTTAAATTAGCTATTTCACAAGCATAATCCTGCTGTTGACGAGCAATTTCTAAAGCTTGTTCATGACATTCTTTGGCCTGTGGATAGTCGCCACGAATGCGATTAGAATAGGCAATTAAAGTTAAAATTCTCGCCTTTTCTCCCGTACCTTCCACATAACGCAGAGGAATTGATAAATAATCTAATGCTTCCTTGAGATAACTGCCAGAAAAGGAGGCAAAAATTCCTCCGTATAAAGGAAAATAATCCCGTTGAGCAAAGGTTCTCAGAATTTGTAAAGCCATCTGAAAACAGCCGCGACTATAGAGGGAATTTTTACTAACTTGCTCGAAACTATTGGTTAACAGTGACCAAATTAAAGCAAAGGTGAGAAAGGTAGAAATGGATAATTTAGCTCCCAGTTTTTCGCTATAGATACGCTGATCAAAAAAGTTAATTAGTCCTCTTTGGATATATTGAAAAACAATAGCAGTTTCTACCCAATCGGTTAAAGTTAAATCTTGAGTGAGAGGATCAAAAGCTTGTTGATTAGCTAAACTTTCTAAGACTCGTTTTAACCAAGAGGGATTAACTTTACTTGCCCAAATTTGCCAAGGAGTCACTCGCTCATTATCATTAGTAAAACCAAGATTGCGATTTTGTTCGTAGAGCCAACTGGTGAGATCATTCGATAAATTTGACCAAGTATTTAACCCCAGATTAATCCCCGTGGCAATTTGCCATAAATCCGCTTCTCCCCGCTGCTGAGCAACTGTCTGTAAATGCTTGGCTAACTGTTGTAATTGTTCTAGGGTTAAAGCATTATTTTGATTGGGATCAATTAAATTTACTAAAGTCAGTAAACGATCCTCTCGATCGATTTTCACCAGATTATTGATCGCCGCTGCAGTGAGAGAATTTTTCTGATTGGTTTTTTGATATTTTTCCCATTCACTTTCGATCGTTTCCAAGGCCCGCAAAACCCTAGTCGCTTTAATTTTTGTTTCTAACTGTGAGCGAGTAACGATGATTTGTTCGGTTAAACAACGCTCAAAAATTTCTCCTGTGCCATTTTTTACTCCCTCGGACAAAAGGTTATAAACCTGTGATTTAGCCCTAATTTTTCCTTCCAAAGTTAGATTGACAATGCGCTCAATTAGTGCATTATAAGTTTCGTTGAAGTTATCTCTATTTTCTGTCATAGGAGGTTTTTCAGTTATCAGTAAACAGTAAACAGTAATCAGTGAACCGAAAACTCATACTAAATCCTGTTTAAAAAGTATAGGGGAGTGGGGTGTGGGGAGAAACAATTCATAACTTGAGAGTCAATCACACTATTAAAAACGGATTTGGTATCACACTAAATCCGGTTATTAAAGACTGATTATTTATTCTCCCTTTTGCATGAGTGCCTTTTGCCTGTCTTGATATGTAGCCTATACTCAACGGATTTAGTATCACATCTGATAAATGATCACTGATCACCGATAAGGCTGATATTTGGGAGAATTGTCTAGAAATCATGACAAAAGTTTTTTAATGGTTGAGCAGGCAAGAGATAAGATAACATATGTATAGAATTTAACAAAAAATCTGGTTAACGGACATTGATCAAGTCGATAGCGCAGTGTCAAACAAGTTCTTTTCCCGCTCAGGTATGGCAATTAGATCACGGCTTAACCGTAATTCATCAGTATTTACCCGTGACTCCTGTGGTGGTGGTGGATGTGTGGGTGAAAGCAGGTGCGATCGCTGAACCCGACCCATGGTTAGGTATGGCCCATTTTCTCGAACACATGATCTTTAAGGGGACAAAAAAACTTCCCCCCGGACTCTTTGACTATTTAATCGAAAATTGTGGCGGAATGACCAACGCTGCCACCAGTCACGATTACGCGCACTTCTATCTCACCACCAGTGTGGATCAAATTGAACATACCCTACCCCATCTGGCCGAAATTCTCCTCCATGCTGAGATTGACGATGAGGAATTCTATCGGGAAAAAGATGTAGTCTTAGAAGAATTGCGGGCCTGTTATGATGATCCCGATTGGATTGCCTACCAAACCCTCTGCGGAAGTATCTATCAAAACCATCCCTACGGACGCTCTATTTTAGGCGATCAACCCCGTTTAGAGCAATTAACCCCCAATCAAATGCGCTGTTTCCATCGCACCTATTATCAACCAGAAAATATGTGTGTGGCGATTATCGGGGGAATTGAACCCCAACCAGCTTTAGAAATTATCCGGCAATCTTTTCGGGAATTTCCCGTCCCCTCAGAATCTCCTGCGAATCTAGTGGCTGCCGAACCCCCCCTGATCGAAATTCGTCGTTCCCAAGTATATTTACCCCACCTAGAACATTCTCGTCTCTTGATGGGATGGACTGGACCGGGATGCGATCGCCTAGAAGATGCCTTTGGATTAGACTTGCTTTCGGTAATTCTTGCTGGGGGACGCTGTTCGCGGTTAGTGCGACAGCTGCGGGAAGAAGCGCAAATCGTCCTCGATATTAACAGTAATTTTTCCCTGCAACGAGATTCCAGTCTCTTTACCATCGGCGCTTGGCTATCTAGCTCACAAATCGGGGCAATTGAAGCTATTATCTGTGAACATATCCAACATCTGCACGATCATCCCGTCACCCCCGCAGAATTACACCGCACTCAACAGTTATTAGCTAACGATTATATTTTCTCCACAGAAACCCCGGGCCAATTAGCCGGACTTTATGGATATTATCAAACCCTGAGAGCTGCCGACCTAGCAACGATCTATCCCCAAGTTATCCAAAGTTTGCAACCATCAGATCTACAACGTCTGGCTCGTCAGTATCTCTCCCCGGAGCGATATGCTATTACAATAATGCAACCCTGTGAATAAACGATGTCCGCTTCCCCCATTCACCGCTTAACCTTAGAAAATGGCATCACCCTTTTAGTGGTGGAAAATACGGCCGTGGAGTTGGTTGCAGGGAGGATTTTTCTTAAAAATGCGGGTACTCGTTGGGAAAAAACCGAAAAGGCAGGTTTATTTCGTCTTTTAGCTGTGCTGCTCACCAAAGGTACAGAAAAGTTATCTTCCCTAGAAATTGCTGATCGGGTTGAGTCCACGGGGGCCGGTTTAAGTGCGGACACGGGGACCGATTATTTTGTGGTTAGTTTAAAGACCGTTACCAAGGATTTTCTAGATATATTGCGTCTAGCGGCGGAAATTATTCGTTTTCCCAGTTTTCCACCCCCAGAAATCGAATTAGAGAAAAATCTCACCCGTCAAAGTATTCGCTCTCAATTGGAACAGCCTTTTAATGTAGCTTTTAATCAATTACGCGCCGCTATGTACCCAGATCATCCCTATGGTATGTCTTTATTGGGTACGGAGGCAACGGTTTCGCAATTGCAACGGGATGACCTGCTGGCCTATCATAGTCGCTTTTTCCGTCCGGATAACCTGGTGATTAGTCTTTCTGGCCGTATTACCCTAGAGCAAGCAGTAAAAGCAGTGACGGAAATTTTTGGCAGTTGGTCAATTCCCGATCTTCCTTTATCTAGTTTACCTCCGGCCGCTTTTGATTTTCAGCCCACCTGTTTAACTACCGTCCAAGCTAGTCAACAGGCGATCGTTATGTTAGGATACCCCGGCTCCTCTGTGCAAGAGGATGATTATGCGGTTTTAAAATTATTGAGTACCTATCTGGGGAATGGGTTATCTAGTCGTCTATTCGTGGAATTGCGAGAAAAACGGGGATTAGCCTACGATGTTTCCGCTTTTTATCCCACCCGTCTCGATTCTTCCCAATTTGTCATTTATATGGGAACTGCACCCCAAAACACAGCCATGGCCTTGTCGGGATTGCGTCAGGAAGCAGAAAGGTTATATAAAGTAACTTTGAGTGAGGAGGAGTTACAGTCAGCTAAAAATAAGTTATTGGGTCAATATGCTCTCGGTAAACAAACTAATGCCGAAATCGCTCAATTATACGGTTGGTATGAAAGCCTAGGTTTGGGGATTGAATTTGATCGCACTTTCCTCGATTCTATTAATCAGATTACTCCCGAACAAGCGCGATCGGTAGCCAGTAAATATTTTCAAAATCCCTACATTTCTCTAGTCGGTCCAGAAAATGCGATCGCTGAAATTCTCTAGTAAGATCAAAAAGCAGCAACAAAAAACTATTGCCGCTGCTATTTTTGATTAACTCCCCGGGTGGGATTCGAACCTACGACCAATCGGTTAACAGCCGACCGCTCTACCACTGAGCTACCGAGGAAGGCTACTCACAATTAATAATTATAATCATAAGTCCCTCAATAATGCAAGTGCTTTCTGGATTTTTTCTCAAAAAAATTTCCGGTGCCGGTAGCGGTGGGCGGAGAATCCACTATTGTGGAGATAAGGACACCATTAAGTCTAGTCTATGCTTGCCCATCACCGCCGTCCCGTTTCCTTCTGTCTGCTCTCGACAGATCTACCCATCCTCTCCTCTTTAGACACTTCCGCTACCCTCTACCAAAAGGATCGCCACCGGTTTCATCTTCTCCTCAATCAACCCCCGGTGGCTCTCGCAGAAATAGAGACACTTAAACCCGAAAATAATCAAAATAAGTTAATTTGGCTGGAAATTTCGGCCAACCGTGTAATTATGACCATGCAGGGCCAGGGAAAATTCGCCTATCGTCATTTTTGGGAGCAAGGGGTTTTTGGTGTCAGTCGCTACTGGTTAAATGCCGAAAGTCCTCAACCGGGTTACGCTTTTCGCCTCCGCAACTATACCCGTAGTCTCAAATTAGAGGGGAATAATCTCCCCGAATATTTGCGTCTAGAGTACGAATTATGGTCAGACAACCTGATTTTAGGTCATTATGTCCTTCATTTGCAGGTACACCAATAAATAGGGTTGGCTGAATAGAGCTAAAAACCTTGTGGGATAAAACTTTTGGACTTTTTGTCCTCAAAAAGTGCCAGCCGGTGGCAAAATTTAGGCACTTTTTCCCCGAAAATTAGTTAATTGTGGGGTGGATTGAAGACTTAGTGCTACACTTCCCGAAAAGTCTATTTTATTTGAGCTTGTTGTTAGGAATCCACTTAAAAGAGGTTGTTTAATCTGGCTAATATGCTCTTGGGTATGATATGGGAAAAAGTTCCAGCGATTGCGCTAAAATGGGGGAATATGCCGCAAGTTTCCACCTGTCGTTACTCTGGAGAGTGTTAGACAGAAAGTTTCTGTATAATATGTAGTTAGGCGGTGCGAAAGGTCAGTAGTTAAGGAGCGAACCCGGAAAGTAGTAGGAGTACAGCACATGAAGTGGAATTGGAATACACCGGCTTGGGAGACCCCCATCGGCCTTGCCGATGGGGTAGAGCTGTTTTGTTTGCCTGGCAGTATAGTTCCTGAAGAGGGCTGGCCTGACACGTTCTGGCGCCACGTCAGCGAGAGACATCTTCTTCTTGGAGTTGAAGCTCAGCGAGTGATCCGCCTCTTTCGGGAACTTGAGCCAGGCGAGTCGGCGCGTTGCCACTTTCCGCCGTGGGGGCTGGCGTTCTATGAGTGGGATACCCTGCTCTTCGCGGCGACCCTCTGCTACGAATGCAACAACGCCTACATTTACACTGCTCAGGGCAAGGAGCTACGCGCCTTCGATCCAGCTGGGCCGAACGCTGCCCGACTCCGCGACGTTCTGAAGCAGCATCTGCCGCTGTAGTGCGATCGCTATCGCCGTAGGGTGCGTTCGCTAATGCAAGTCCTATTGCTCCAGCGATCGCTTTTGGGGAACGCACCATGCACATTGATGGCAGCTGTGAAGTTAGAAGCATGAAAACCAACCCCCGATCATGTTACGCTACCGCTAACCCGTCCTACAAATAATTGTGCCTCCCTACTTATCAAAAAAATGTTTGATATTATGCTTGAAATTTCTAAAACCTCTCTTCAAGTATTAGGCAGTGAAATATTTAATCAGATAACCAAAAGTA
>NZ_SFBV01000217.1:0-7866 GCF_007095585.1 Microcystis sp. M_OC_Ca_00000000_C217Col | reverse complement strand
ATTAACCTGTTTGTGCCTTAAGTCCTTCCCTGTATGGATTTCAGCTACTTTTGAGCGTAGGCGCTCTCATCGAATTTTATTTTAAGTTAATTATTTGCATAACAATTCCCGAAGAGCCTGAGATACTAACTCTATCTTGGGTGCATCTCATTTTTGCCCTCTCAAAAATTAATTATGCAAGAACTCTATAGTAGGGTTGATTCATGAATCAACCCTACCCAAACCCCCCGTTGGGTGCGTGGCGCGGCCACTGAGCGTGTCGAAGTGCCGCCCCCAAACCTCGGAGCGCATTAGTTTTTCGGTGGGATGCTTACAGGTAGCTGCTGATATATCTGTAATAATTTAAGGGTCACTGATAATTGCTGATTGTTGGTATTTCTGCATAAGTGAGATACACCCCTCTATCTTTAATTGGTTACATCTAGCAAAATTATCAAATATGGGAAAAAGAAGCAATTCTAGGATTTTGAAGATGATTTTCGTATCAATAGAAGGTAGGTAGGTTGGGTTGAAGCATGAAACCCAACGCCCGCTACCGCTAACCCATCCTACAAATAATTGTGCCTCCCTACTTAGGGTCTGCTGAATAAATCTAAAAACCTTGTTGGATAGAAGGTAGGTTGGGTTGAAGCATGAAACCCAACGCCCGCTCATGTTACGCTACCGCTAACCCATCCTACAAATAATTGTGCCTCCCTACTTACCTTTAAGCAGTTTAAATTCAGTACAGCTGCTCGCAGAAACTATGAGACTCTTGCTAGAACAAATGAACTAAAAAATCTCTCGTCACCATTCTTGTCAGAATTATGAGAATTACGTTACATTTAGTTAAGATTTAATTGGCTGCGGGGATTAATCTCGAAAAAATAACGTAAAATCCTTGACAAAAACAGCTAAATGAGTTAAGCAAAAATCTTTATCCTAGAACCACTAAACAAACATGAAACTATCCTGGAAAACGATTTTACTGTGGACATTGCCCGCCCTTGTGGTCGGTTTTTTCCTCTGGCAAGGCACTTTTGCCACCGCCACCAGTAATATCGGCAATAACACCGCCAGTACCCGCATGACCTACGGACGCTTTCTAGAATACCTAGACAGTGGTAGGGTTGTTAGCGTCGATCTCTACGAAGGTGGCAGAACCGCGATCGTACAGGCCCTAGATCCAGAACTAGAAAACCGAGTACAACGCCTACGGGTCGATTTACCAGCCAATTCCCCCGATTTAATCGCCCGTTTACGCGATTCTAAAATTAGTTTCGATGCACACCCGATGCGGAATGACGGTGCTTGGTGGGGATTCCTCGGTAATCTACTTTTCCCCTTTTTGCTGATTGCCGCTCTCTTTTTCCTGTTCCGCCGTTCTAATAATATGCCAGGCGGCCCCGGTCAAGCCATGAGTTTTGGCAAATCAAAAGCTCGTTTCCAGATGGAAGCAAAAACTGGCATCACCTTTGATGATGTGGCAGGAATTGACGAAGCGAAGGAAGAATTACAGGAAGTCGTCACTTTCCTCAAACAACCGGAGAAATTTACCGCCGTTGGTGCCAAAATCCCCAAAGGAGTCCTGTTAGTTGGTCCTCCGGGTACGGGTAAAACCCTGTTAGCTAAAGCGATCGCCGGTGAAGCGGGTGTGCCTTTCTTCAGCATTTCCGGTTCGGAATTTGTGGAAATGTTTGTCGGTGTCGGTGCTTCTCGCGTGCGCGATTTGTTCAAAAAAGCCAAGGAAAATGCTCCCTGTTTAATATTTATCGATGAAATTGACGCAGTAGGTCGTCAACGGGGTGCCGGTATCGGTGGTGGTAACGATGAACGGGAACAAACCCTAAACCAATTATTGACAGAAATGGACGGTTTCGAGGGGAATACGGGAATTATCATCATTGCCGCCACTAACCGCCCCGATGTTCTCGATTCCGCTCTCATGCGTCCGGGCCGTTTTGATCGCCAAGTAACCGTCGATGCGCCCGATTTTAAAGGTCGTTTAGAGATTTTAGACGTTCACGCCCGCAATAAAAAGCTGGCCAACGACGTTTCCATCGAAGCGATCGCCCGTCGCACTCCGGGGTTCAGTGGCGCAGATTTAGCCAATTTACTCAACGAAGCGGCAATTTTAACCGCCCGTCGTCGTAAAGATGCCATTACCCTCCTAGAGATAGATGACGCAGTGGATCGTGTTATTGCGGGTATGGAAGGTACTCCTTTAGTCGATAGCAAGAGCAAGCGCCTAATCGCTTACCATGAAGTGGGCCATGCGATCGTGGGTACGCTCTTAAAAGATCACGATCCCGTTCAGAAAGTGACTCTGATTCCCCGGGGACAGGCCCAGGGTTTAACTTGGTTCACTCCCAACGAAGAACAGGGTTTAACCACGAAAGCGCAGTTAATGGCCCGGATTTCCGGTGCTTTAGGTGGTCGGGCGGCCGAGGAAGAAATCTTCGGCTATGATGAGGTGACTACCGGTGCCGGTGGCGATTTACAGCAGGTTTCTGATATGGCGCGTCAGATGGTGACTCGTTTCGGGATGAGCGATTTGGGTCCTTTGTCCCTAGAAAGTCAAGGGGGTGAAGTGTTCCTCGGTGGCGGTTTGATGACTCGTTCCGAGTATTCTGAGAAGGTCGCTACTCGCATCGATGATCAGGTGCGATCGATCGTGGAACACTGTCATGAAATTTCTCGGCAAATTGTCCGGGATCATCGCGAAGTGATCGATCGAGTGGTGGACCTGCTGATCGAAAAAGAAACGATCAATGGGGAAGAATTCCGGCAGATTGTGGCTGAATACGCCTACGTTCCCGAAAAAGAACAGTTTGTACCACAGTTATAGGTTGATTTCAATCTATAGGCGATCGGGTGGGTTAAGACTCACCCGATTTTTTTATGCTAGTTAGGGTTTGCTGAATAAATGTGAAATGTAGGCAAGGTAAGAGTTTTGTGGCTTTTTTCGCGAAACAGGTGCAAGATTTTGAGAGAATCGTCGTTCAAAACCTTGCGTCTTCATCGGCCCGCGTCCTGTAGGGGCGAAGCATTCGGTTAGAAAATCTACGGTTTCACCGATAGGTTATTGTCCGAATGCTTCGCCCGTACTTTTTGCCGCAGACCCTAGTTAGGGGTTCAAAAACGACAAAAATAAGGATTAAATTGCCTAAAATCTGTAAATAGACGATTTAATTGCTTATTATTCATTCTTAATTCTCCTGACTACTGACTACTGGCTACTGACTCCTAACCCCACCAACAAACTTTTTGCCGCAAACCCTAGTCATCGTCATCGTCTTTTTTATCCCGTTGATTATCATCGTCTTTTTGCCGATTTTCCCCGTCTTTATCGCTATCTTCGTCTGTTTGCGGCGATTCCACCGTTGTAGGGACGTTTTTCGGTTCTTCGGCTTCTTTTGCTCCCTGACAAGCGCCTAAAACCGTAGTCAAGGTTAACAGAATCAGCAAAACTAAGGATTTGATTTTCATAGTCTTTCTCCCCACTCGATCGATAAATATAACAATTTTAAGACTTTTGGGCGGTGGATAGCTTGGCTAATGCCAAGAAAGTGCATTCCCAGACTAAACGGGGTTGAACGTAGGCTAACAGCTGCCGGCGGGTTTTTTCCAAGATTTCTAAAATCGATCGCTCTCGTCGTCGTTGCCAATCCTCATACTGAAGATAACTCACATACCATAATTGGGTTTCCGTGTCAAGAGTTTGAGCGATAATTTTGGCTAATTCCAGCGCTTGGGAGAGTTTTAGGGGAAACTTGCTCAAAGATCGCGGTAAATCTTGGGGGAGACTGTCGAGAAACTCTAAAGCGGCGATCGCTTCTCCTGGGCTACCTTGAGCTAAACCGAGAATTGCCGGATAATTGAGAACGCGAGCGTGTCCGTTAGAGCGCAGGACTTGAGCGAGATTTTCTTCCGAAAGACGCTGAAAAGGGATGTGTTGACAGCGAGAAACGAGAGTCGGTAGTAAAGAGGAGGGACTGGGAGCAATTAGGATTAAAGTGGCTTTTCCCGGTTCCTCAAGCGTTTTTAAGAGCGCATTTGCCGCCGATTCGGTCATGGTGTCTGCTTCCTCGATTACCACCACAGAGCGGGCCGATTCGAGGGGAGGACGACTTAAAAAGTTAGTAATCTCGCGAATTTGTTCGATGCGGATTTGCGGGGGAGCTTTTCGCTTGAGATTGCTTTCCTGTGCTTCTTTTGCGGTGAGCAGTTTGCCTTGGTGTTGATAAGTGGGTTCAATCCAGAGTAAATCGGGATGATTGCCCCCTAAAAAGCGTTTCAGGATTAATTCCCTTGTTTCCGGAGATCGATCTCTAGTTAACAAGTCTTGACAGAAACATTTTGCTGCTAGATTGCGTCCAATCCCCTTAGCGCCGGCGAATAAGTAAGCGGGAGCGATCGAATTGACTTCAAGCGCTCTTTGTAGTAGTTCAATGGCCTGATTTTGACCGATTAACCTTGACCAATTTATCATCTTTTCCCTGCCATGGCTCGCTATTGCTGTTCCTATTTTGTCGGGATTTCTCCTCATCAGACCGGGTTTTTATACGATGATATATTAAGTTTGGGTGAATTTGAAATCATCAAGCGCCGGACCGATGTCTTGCTTTTATCGGAAGTTCCTAACGATGCTTTCTTTCCCCAGTTAGTGAAAGTGGAATTGTTTATTCATCCTCCCACTAGCTCGGAACTTCAGATCGATTTATTGGTAAAAAATCATGAATTGCCCCTGAGAACTAATAATCGTTGTCGGCGATTTTTTGAATCTATTCACCAGATTATTACCAACAATTATCAAGGTCAATCCCTGACCAGAATTACCGCTTAACCCGATTTGTTCCTGTCTCCGTCAACTGACAAAGACAGGGACAAAATACCATCTTATCACCGTGATTTAACTGGGGGGCTAACTTTTCCTTCAGATATAAGTAGGGAGGCACAATTATTTGTAGGATGGGTTAGCGGTAGCGTAACATAATCGGGCGTTGGGTTTCATGCTTCAACCCAACCTACGTTCTTCCCTATCCTCTAAGAGAATTTTGGTTCTGTTTTGATCATCTTCGACGATGAAAAAATGCTCTTTTTGGTGCTTGATAGATTTATCGAGAAAAAATCGATAATTGCTTTAGTTTTTGCCTTCCTTTGTCGATTTGAGCGGAGGAAATTGACGACGTAAAAGCAAGGAATTACTCACCACCATAACCGAACTAAAAGCCATCAAAGCTGCTGCTAGGGCCGGACTGAAAGCTAGACCCCAACGGGGCAGTAATAAACCACCGGCAATGGGAATAGCAAAGGTATTATAACCCAAAGCCCAAAAAAGATTTTGTCGGATTTTTTGCCATGTGGCCAAACTTAAATGCAGAGATTGCACCACATCTTCCAGGCGATCGCTAATTAAAACGATCCCGGCCGTTTCCATGGCCACTTCCGTGCCACCGGCCAGAGCAATACCGATGTTAGCCTGTCCTAGTGCAGGAGCGTCATTGATACCATCCCCGACCATAGCCACGATTTTGCCCTCTTTTGTCTGTAGGTCGGCAATTAAGGCCGATTTTTCGGTGGGGGCAACTTCGGCATAAAATTGGCTAATACCCAAACTATTAGCGATCGCTGTCACCACTTCTTGGCGATCGCCACTGAGTAAAATCACCTCTAAACCGAGTTTTTGCAACTGATTAACGGTTGTTTGAGCATCGGGACGCAATCGGTCCTGAAAAGCGATCGCGCCGAGTAATTGTTCTTCCATCCCCAGATAAATCACCGTTTTACCCGCTTGTAAAAGCTCTTGAATCCCCCTGATAGTTTCATCGATTTTAATGCCGTTCTGCGCCAACCATTGCCGATTTCCTAGAACAATTTTCGACCCCTGCACCCTTGCCGAAACTCCCAATCCGGCCACAGTTTGAAAATCTTCCCCCGTCAGGTTAGTAGGGGGAGTAACCGCGTCTAAAATCGCCCGAGCGAGAGGATGATTAGTACCACTCTCCACTACTGCCGCTAATTGTTGAATTTCCAGGGAATTAAGGATAGAAAAACTCAAACAATCGGTAATTTCTGGATGACCTTGGCTAAGGGTTCCCGTTTTGTCAAAAACCACCGTTTGCAGTTGCGAGACGGTTTCCAAAACATCACCCCCTTTAATTAAAATACCCCGTTCGGCTGCTAAACTGGTTCCCACCAGTAGGGCCGTCGGTGTGGCTAAACCGAGAGCGCAGGGACAAGCGACCACAAGCACAGAAATCGCTAATTTTAGGGACAAAAGTAGGGGAGAAGTGGGTTGAATCATCTCGTGGTGTCCTGTGGTTGATCCTAACACCTCTGGAAAGAGCCTAGTTCCCCAAAAATACCAAAAGAGCAGCACAATTAGGGCAATTATCATCACTCCGTAGGCAAAATAACCCGCTACCCGGTCCGCTATCTTCTGCACCGGGGCCTTGCGAGTTTGGGCTGATTCCACGGCTGCGATAATCTTAGCTAGGGTGGTATCGGTCCCCACCTGACGAGTTTGCACGGCGATCGCACCAGAGAGATTGAAACTGCCAGCAATGACTAGCTCTCCCATTTCCTTGACCACCGGCAGCGATTCCCCCGTTAATAAAGCTTCATCTACCGTGGTTCTTCCCTGAATAATCTCCCCATCCACGGGAATTTTTTCCCCGGGTAAGACGCGCACCCATTCCCCGACGCGCAACTGTTCCACGGGAATGGCCACGCCCACACGGTCATCTGTACTACCAATCAGGTGAGCCACTGCCGGTTGTAGGGAGGTAAGCGCTTCTAAGTCTGCGGCTGCGCGATGACGGGAATGCGCTTCTAGAGTCCGTCCGAGGAGAATAAACCCTAACAGCATGACCGGTTCATCGAAAAAGCACTCTAAACCGAGATTAGGCAAGATAAGAGCCAAACAACTGGCTATATAGGCGCTACCTGTGCCTAAACTAACGAGAGTGTTCATATTTGGCATCCCGTGCCGTAATCCCCGCCAACCATCGATGAAAATATCGCGCCCGGGGAATAAAATGGCTAGGGTGGCTAAAGTCCAGTGAAAAGCAATGCTTTGAAAGATGGGGATTTCTGGTCCCCCGATGTGGTGTAAGTGACCAATCAGGGAAAAAACCAGTAAACAACAAGCGATCGCTAATCGGTATAATTGTTGTTGCCGTTCTTTTTGTTGGTTTTGCAGCCGTTGATTTTGTTGAGAAAGGGGAGTCGATGAGCTGCGCGGTTGGGTGGGGAATCCAATCGCGGTTAATTTTGCAGCTAATTGCTCTGGTGCGATCGCATCCGGTTGGTATTCAATCACGGCAATTTCCGTGATTAGATTAACTTGGGCCGATTTTACCCCTTGATTTTGGCTGAGTTGTCTTTCTACGGCACTCACACAGCCAGCGCATTTCATGCCTTTTACGTCTAGAGTAGCGGTTTTTAGTCCAGTTTCGGCGGCTAGGATCATAGAAAAAGTAGGCAAGGATGGTCTTTACTTCTATCCTAGAAATTCTCGGCCGATTTTTAAACTATTTTGGCGATCTCTTCCCGATCCATACTATTAGGGGGGCAGCTATCAATGATGCGGGAAAAACTAATAGCAAACTATACTACAAACCCGTCAGTAAACAGGCGCATGACTTCCCGGATTCTGTCATCGGCAAATGGGGTAAAATCCACTTGAGCGCAATGTTAGACCGCCTTCTATGGTAATTATGCCCAAATTGAGATGATTAAACTCCAAGGTGCGGTATTAAGTTTTAGGCGTTGCTGAATTAAGCTATGAATCAGTAAGGAATAGGCACTTCTTGAAACTTCAGATAATGAATTAATAAACGAATAGAGTATCCTAACATTTCTGTAGACTTAGAATAGCAGAGT
>NZ_SFBV01000216.1:0-5177 GCF_007095585.1 Microcystis sp. M_OC_Ca_00000000_C217Col | reverse complement strand
TAAGAGCTTTTTGTAAGTTTTTCTTTTCTTCTAAGTCTAGGAAATCTTTGGCTGGCATAAGTAGGATTTTTCTCAAGTTACTATTTCTATTTTAGGTGGTTTAAGTGCGTTTTAGCTTACTTATTTAGTCAATTTTTTGAAGATAAAGGAATCGAAGAATTATTAGGAGAAGAAATAAAAACCGATTATATCAATGATGATAAAATTGGGAGAGTCATGGATGAATTATACAAACATGGACTGAATGATATCTTTATAGAAGTTGTCTTATCGGTCATCAAAAAATTTAAAATAGAGACAAAATATTCTCATCTAGATGCCACATCATTTCCTCTAGATGGAGAATATAAAAGTGAAGAAAAAAAAGAGAAAGAAGAAGAGCTGCTCAAAGAAAGACGGTTCTTCGGTTTGTCTTATGCAATGGACGGGGGTTATAAGGTATGTAACCCTTATATAGAAAGGCATTTAGCGATTTTTGTTAATTTTTTTTTGATCTAGAGCGAACTAATCAATTAAATCTCTTGCCAGATAAGGATTTAGTCGATTTATGCCCCCCGATCGAACCATACCAAGTAACGAAGAACCAGAAAGACCAATAATTATTACTAAAGGATATTCTCGTGACCATCGACCAGATTTGAAACAATGCGTCTTAGACTTAATAACAACCGAGGATGGAGACGTACCATTATTTGTGAGAGTCGGAGATGGAAATGAAGCGGACAAAGCTGTCTTTGGCAAAATCTTAGTAGAATTTAAAAAACCAATAAAATTTGACAGTATTATGGTCTGTGACAGTGCCTTATATAGTCAAGAGAATCTTCAACTAATTCAACATCTAAAATGGATAAGTAGAGTTCCCATGACGATAAAAAGAGCCAAAGAATTAGTCCAAAATTCAGAAATGGAAGAAATAGAGGCCAAGGAAAGAGAAAAAAGGGCAGAGCTAAATTTAGAAGGATATACCTGGAAAGAAGAAAAAGTGACTTATGGGGGAATCCAACAAATCTGGCTAATAGTAACCAGTGAAAAAAGACAAATAAGTGACTTAAAAAAACTAGAAAATAACCTGAAAAAAGAAAAAGACAAAGGGGAGAGAATTCTCAAGAGCTTGCAGAAAGAAGAGTTGGAAAATCCCCAACAAGCCCGATATAAATTAAGAGCAATTAATCAAAAACTAAACCTCGTTAAAATCCTAGAAATTGACCTAATTGCCAGTCAATCAAAAGACCATAAAACGATTTATAAAATTAGCGGCGTAGGGCAAGAAAAAACTGAAGAGATAGTCAGAAGAAGAAAGGAAGCAGGCAGATTTATTTTAGCAACTAACTTAGTTGATGAAGAAGACAAATTAGACTCAGCCGAAATGGTGACAACTTATAAAAATCAACAGTCTTGTGAAAGAGGATTTAGATTTTTGAAAGATCCTTTATTTGGCTCTTCGGTTTAGCGATTTTTGTCAATTATTTTTCTCTAGAGCGAACTAATCAATTAAGTCTCTTGCCAGATAAGGATTTAGTCGATTTATGCTCCCCTATCGAACCATACCAAGTAACGAAGAGCCCTTTATTTTTTGCGGATAGTTTCTTTGTTAAAAAAACGGAAAGAATCGAGACAATGTTATTCTTGATGTCTTTCTGCTTGTTAGTCTATAACCTCGGACAAAGAGAACTAAGAAATAGCTTAAAAAGAGCCAAGGCTGGAGTCAAAAATCAAGTCAGTAAATTAACGAGTCGTCCCACAATGAGATGGATATTTCAATGTTTTCAGGGCATTCATATTTTTATTGTGAATGGGGTCAAGCAAATTGTCAATTTAACTGAAGAACGCCGTTTTATTTGAAATTTTCTGCCTTCATCTTGTCAAAAATATTATCTGTCATCGTTAGTCTAAATAACAAAGCAACAAAGTTGATAACAATTGAGTAATATGCTTATAGGAGAGTCACTACTCCTCGAATTGTTGTGACTTAGTTTAACTCTTTGAGCCGAAAAAATATTTGGTATTTTATGATTTCTCCTCAACATCTGATTGGTTGAGTATTTTTTTTGATTATTCTGATTTTTTTTCTTTGAAAAGACCTGTAGTTTTTTATACTTCAAAGTGAAGTGCGGAATATGGGTTGAATATGTCTAGAGCAAGGATGACAAGGATAAAAAGTAACGTGATGTAATATTCGAGATTGCGCCCCAACGATATATCTCGAAAAGCTTTTTTGATGAACCTAATCACAAACGTTACACTCCTCAAGTCCTCACTCTAATAGACGAAATTTAAGCACTGCCCTAACCGATAGATAAATCTGCCTAACTTACCTTTGGCCATTCTCTTTTGGCTCTTCCGTTGTGGGAATCTCGATAATCGGATGGTTGAGAGCAATCATCAAATGGTCTCCCTCTTGGCTAATACTGCTCGGACTGCTGGCCATTTGGGAGAGGGGATCATTGCGTACCGAGACGAAGTAGGAGCCAACAGCGATCGCCACAGCCGTTAAAATTGCGCCACCATAAACATAATATTGCCGACGACGCTGACCATCGACTTTTCTGAACACCTGTTCTGCCAATCGGTCGCCGGCCATAGTAGCTGGTACGGGAATTTGCCTTAAATTAGTTTGTAATCCCAAGAGCTGCCGATAGAGTTTTTTAGCGGCAGCATCATGGTCTAACCAATGCTGAACTAGCTTTCTTTCCTCTACCGTTACTTCGTTATCAATATAGGCGCTAATTAAATCGAAACGATGAGCTTCTTCGTTATCCTCATCTAAGAATAAAATATCCTCGGCTGCGGAGTCGGAATCGCTGTCATCGTGACGTAACAAAGACTTTATCCATTGAACATCTTCGGGTTGATAATTATTCATGGTTGACCTCGACCAGAAGCGATCGGTATGCAATCACTTTTCACCAGCACGGAGCTAGTTAAATTTAACGACTCCTCACTTCGGCCGTTAGTGCCGAATCACCACAATATTCTTTAGCCTTCTGTAAAATAGGGCTGTAAAACGGATTGTAATTTAGCGCGAGCGCGAGCAATGCGAGATTTAACAGTTCCTAAAGAAACTCCCGTCATCTCGGCAATTTCTTCGTAGGCCATGCCTTCAATTTCTCGGAGAATAATAGTTGTCCGAAAAGCTTCTGGTAAATCAGCGATCGCCGCCTGTAATTGATCGTAGAATTCGTGGGTGGTGAGATGTTCATCGGGACTGGGGTAATCGGACTCGATATCCCAATCGATTTCGCCATCCTCCACGCGCCGGGGAGCATCAAGGGAAATGGGATGATTAACCCGCTTGCGTTTCCGCAATTCGTCGTAAAAAAGATTAGTAGCAATGCGACTTAACCAACCGCGGAACTTGAGGGGTTCATGGAGACGGTTAATATTGCGATAGACGCGAATCCAGACCTCTTGAGCCAAATCAGCGCGATCTTGCCAATCGGGAGCCAAATGATAGAGTAATTTATCAACATGAGCCTGATAGCGCCGCAGCAGTTCCGCAAAAGCTGCCCGATCTGGCTGACACCCTTCCTGACAGCGTGCAATTAGATCGTAGTTGGAGAGTTTGTCAGGGGACACGGGGTTTTGAGACTTTTTGGCCTCAAGTGACCAAGATGCTGGAATCGATTGACTCATGGGATTTCCTCAAGGGTATAAGCTCCTCACTCAGAGGTTGAGGACGGGAGAAGTCAGTAAAGGTTCCCGAAAATAAATAATTTTTTTCCCATATTTCGATTCTAACCGATCGAGGCATTCATCTGGGGGAGCAAGGGAGCAGCAAGTGCGGAGGTGGGGTAGTAGGGTAGTGGGGAGAATACATAAAAGCTGTCTCGGAGTCTCGGAGTCTCCTGAATAGCTCTGTAAGTTAGGTTTTTTCCCTAGCGAGAATAAAGACGCTGCCTTCGCTGCCGCGACCGATGCGGAGATCTTCATCGAGATAGGTGATATCGAGCCAACCGGTTTGTGGGCGATTATTGAAGGAAAAATCGAGGGGAGGAAATTTTTGGCCACTCTCGATCGCATCGATAAATTCTTGGGCAGAATGATAATTGAGAAGACGTTGCAGACCGAGGATCGAGCGCTCAAATTTGACCATTATCCGACGCTCGGATGTGGGTTCAAAGGTAGCGGAGACGATTACTACCCCTTCTAGCCAAGGCACGCCGATAATTTCAGCAATATTGTAGAGTTTAGCCTTGTTCAGGTCGAGATATTGATAAATTTGCCCTAATTGAAAAAAAGGTAGGCGATCTATTCCCAGAATGTTGCGGCTGCTGGTAAATAATAAGCGCCAATTACCCCCTAATAGTTGTTTAACTTCGAGGGGATGGGGATGGGGATTGTGATCCTCCAATTGTTCGATCGCCGCTAAAATCCGCACGCGGTCGCTTTCCGTAGCCAGGAGTCCGCGATTTCTACCAGCGATCAATTCCAGTAATTTCGCTTTGGCATCCATAGAATCTCCCTTATTTTATAAATTACCTCGACCTGCGAGGCACTCGATCGAGGTTTTTGGTGGTCTTAAGAGGCCTACCCACGCCGATGATTTCAGGGGTTCAACGGGTTTTTCACCTCGGTGAGCGGCATTTTTAACTGTTGACTTAATTATTTTAACACAGATTAAATGCCGCATTTTTAAAACTTTTTCATAACCGTAATTAAGTGATCGAAATAGGGAGCAATTGCGGTTTTTTCTGAGCCACTAAAATGATCTAAGCTGTATTATTTTAAGGCCTCTAACCCCGAAATCATCGCCCCTAATGGCACTGATAGTATCTAAATCCCTATCACTGAGATAGGGAGTTTGATCATCCGCTTGTTGCCAAATAGCGATCGCTGCTTGCTGATAGGGCCAATCAGCGAAACTGATGATTCTCGCTTTTGGGATTAATTGCTGGGCGCGCTCACTCAAAGGCATCGATCGCTCTCCGTTGGGTCAGATTAGGCAGTTAAGTTCTCTTTTACCATAAGTAGCTGGTTATAATTAAATTAAAAATGGATTTTAGGTTCGATCCCCCCTGCCCCCCTTGATAAGGGGGGTGCCGATCCCCCCTTAGTCCCTAGGGTTGATTCATTTAAATTAAGTACAGCTAATTTTGAGTCAATAAATTTGACTGAAGATTCTCAAGTTTATCTTTTTCTAATCAAAATAGTTAGTCACAATAACTAATCTTTAATCC
>NZ_SFBV01000215.1:0-3190 GCF_007095585.1 Microcystis sp. M_OC_Ca_00000000_C217Col | reverse complement strand
CTTTTTGAGCAGTCGCTAATTCGGCTAAGAGTCGCCATACGTCTTCGGATGTAGTTGTCATAGCTAATTTTTTCTCTCTGATTTGGTCTATTGCTATTTTACTGAATTTTGCCGATTCACGAGGAAGATTTTTGACTAATTTACCAATGCGATGGAGTAAATTTTATGTTAATCACTAAACTTCCCTGATGTCAAGATACTCAAAACGATAAAACTGCTAATGGAGACAATCAATGATGCAAAGAATTCACGCCTTAAAACAACTCTATGAGATTGATGACTCTCAATGGCTAGGAGAAACCGTTAGCTTGCTTAGAAATCATCAATTTCAACAGCTAGACTTAGAACATTTAATCGAGGAATTAGAGGATTTGGGCAAAGAAAAGAAAAATGCGGTAGCCAGTCTTTTAGAACAGATTATCCGCCATCTATTATTACTGCAATACTGAACAAAAGAGGCAGAATATAAGACAATTCATTAGCAGGAAGAAATTTATAATTTTCGGACTCAATTAAGGCGAAAAATGACGGCTAATCTCCGCAATTCTTGAGAAGAAGAATTAAACTCTATCTACCAAGATGCGTTAGGTTTTGTCAAAATAAAACCAGTGAATACTGTGATTTTCCCTCTCAATGTCCTTACTCACTAGAAGAATTACTAGATCGCTCTTGGTTGCCATAAAAATCAGATCAAGAAAAGGATGTTATGACAGCAATTAAAGAATTAGAACAATTAGAACAAGGAAAGGTAGTTTTTTTCTGGAGAAAATTATTTTCAAATTATTTTGATAAAACTTAACAAAAATCCACCAAAAAACTATTGACTTGGAACCCTAAAAGTAGTACAGTTGGCTTCAATTGTATTTACTCAAATAATGAAAACTGATAAAATATTTTATACCTTATTTCAAGTCTTTCCCGAACTTCTCTTTCAACTGCTAGGAAAATCTCCCAATCTGGCGCAAAATTATCAATTTAAATCAGTCGAAATCAAAGAATTAGCTTTCCGACTCGATGGGGTATTTATTCCCGATGCAGACCCCCCAGATTAGCCGCTTTACTTTGTCGAAGTTCAATTTCAAAAGGATGAGGATTTTTATTGGCGATTCATCACTCAAATTTTCCTCTATCTCAAGCAGTATAAGCCTGAACGTACTTGCTGTCCCGTAATTATCTGGGGAAGGCGACGCTTAGACACCGGGTTTCCCCTCGCTTACCAGAATTTGCTAAACTTAGAGCAGATGCAACGGATATATCTCGATGAAATCGAGGGTGAGTCCCCTCCATCTCTTGGGATAAGTATCCTCCAGTTTATCGTCATCAGCACGAAAAAAGCACCAGAACAGGTTCATTATCGAGTTAATCGAGAAGATTATTATCTACAAATTTCCGCAGAAAAGTCGCCAGGAGTTAGAAGCCATGTTTAATCTCACGGAATGGAAACAAACCAAGTTTTATCAAGAAGCTAAGGAAGAGGGAAAACTTGAAGGAAAACTTGAAGGAAAACTTGAAGGAAAACTTGAAGGAAAACTTGAAGGGAAACTTGAAGGGAAACTTGAAGGAAAACTTGAAGGAAAACTTGAAGGGAAATTAGAAACAATTCCCCTTCTGGTTAGGTTGGGACTTAATGAAGAACAAATTGCGCGGGAATTAAATCTAAAAGTTGAGATTGTTCGTCAATTTATTACCAATCAGAACAATTAACCAAACCTTGGCTAATTTACTTATCGAGTTAATCGAGAAGATTATTATCTACAAATTTCCGCAGAAAAGTCGCCAGGAGTTAGAAGCCATGTTTAATCTCACGGAATGGAAACAAACCAAGTTTTATCAAGAAGCTAAGAAAGAAGGAAAAATTGAAGGTAAAATTGAAGGTAAAATGGAAACAATTCCGCTTCTGGTTAGGTTGGGACTTAATGAAGAACAAATTGCGCGGGAATTAAATCTAAAAGTTGAGATTGTTCATCAATTTATTACCAATCAGAACAATTAAAACTTTTGAGAGATTGCTTCGGGGAGGGATTACTTTTCCCCAAAAGGGAGAATCTCTCAATCTCCCCTCGCAATGACAATCTTCCTTTCGGTATCCTGTATAGTTCTGGTAGCAATAGGTGAGAGTAGGGTAAACTTCTAAGTATTCTTCTAGTTTTGTTAATTTATTTTTGTCAAAATTTCTCCCTTTTTAGTTATCTCAGGATGAGGTAAAGATTCCCCTAATTTCTGATAAAGTTGTATCAGAGATTCTAGGACTTCTTCAGCATTTTTCACAGCTTCAGCATAAGTATTACCATGAGTCCGCCATTTTTGTCCAGGAAAGTCGGGTAAGCCAACTAGATAACAATTATCTTCATCAGACCACTGAAGCACTATTCTATATTTAAGTTTTTTCATCTTCTTTTCTCCTGACCTCTTCAATAGCATTTTTGACTTCTTGTTCTTGGTAACGTTTAGCATCTGCTCCGTCTTTTCCCGATAGGGTGATTTTTCCTGTATGTAGAGGGTGTAACCAATGGTTGTGACTGCCTTTTCCCGGAAAATCAATAAATCCAGCTTTTTTGAGCATTTGTTTTAATTCTCTGATTTTTTTGGGCATCAGTCAAGATTTGCTGGATAAGGTAATTTGCTGGAGGGTGTGACAAGTCTTGTATAATTTTTATTATATAAGGATTTCGACCATTGAGCGGTTAGTGGAGAAGCAGGGGAGCGGGACCAGGGGAGAGGGGAAGCAGGGAAGCGGGGGAGTACAGGTTTTTGCTCTTCTGTTGTCTCCCTTTTCCTTGGCTCACCAGTGCTAGAAGATTTAGTCAATGCTAATTAAATTTTCAATAAGTCCCCGATTGATGTTCTTAACAGTAAATCGCTTATTTTAAGAGCGATTTAGTCTTTGTTGCCTGTGCCTTTTTTGTTGCTAAATTGTTACAAAACTAAATAAAAAAAGCCTTGACAATTGAGTTACTTTAGGTAAAAAATAAGACCAACCTAATGTTGTTAAGACTTAGGAAAAAAGACAATTTAAAAAATCAATGGCGTTAGCTAAAGCGGTTAAACGAGGATTAAAATAGCCTTATTTTTTTATGGCTCTTCGGGAATTGTTATGCAAATAATTAACTTAAAATAAAATTCGATGAGAGCGCCTACGCTCAAAAGTAGCTGAAATCCATACAGGGAAGGACTTAAGGCACAAACAGGT
>NZ_SFBV01000214.1:0-9237 GCF_007095585.1 Microcystis sp. M_OC_Ca_00000000_C217Col | reverse complement strand
TGATAGTAAGAAAGGGCCGCGTAAACATCAGCTAAAGTAATGCTGGGATAATGATAAACAATTTCATCGGGTGACATTCCCAGGCGTTCGTGCCAAATAACGACATCTTGGACTTTGATCCGATGACCTGCGATGCGCGGTTTACCGCCACAGGTTTCTGGGGTAATTTCAATGTGATTGATTAAAGTTGTTGTCATTGATAATAACGAATTTGTCCGATTATAGGGTCACAAGGCATCTGCGCCCGAATGTCATATATATTATATCACGTCAAGGTTTATAGAATAATTTTATTATGACAACTCTTATAAACTTGAAGCTAATTCAGGCGCGACAATAGTTTCTAGGGAAAAAGCATTCAGATCCGTTAAGCTTCTGGCGTGTTCCAAGGTGATTGCACAAATATTCCCATTTTTATCAAGATCGACTAAGGTATTTTCATTGATTTCTTGAGTCTCGACAATAGGATTGTTATTGAACTCTAAATATAGAGTGTCCGTATCTTGAAAGTAGGTCATTTTCATGGCTTAAAATTCCTATCAAAAAAAGCATTGTGAACTGTGATACCATCTTCGAGTAAGACAACCCTCAACGCTTTGTTGTCTATTTATTCAATATCAAAATGTTGAGTTTTCTTCAAAAATATTTTTGATAAAATCATATTGTTTAGGGAAAAACTGCCTGTTTGTATAATACAAAGGAGATTTTACATGAATATAACCTTTAGCATCATTTGCCCATTCACCGAGCAACATATCGTCACCATATAAATAACCATGAAACTTTGGAAAAGTATGCCAATATTTAATTTCTATTTCTACATTATTTTGCCTCAGTTGTTCATCCTCAAGTATAAATTCAAGGTTTCGATTAATCTTATTTTTAAAGTTTATCGATAATCGATTGGTTGAGATATATATATCAATAAGTTCATCACTCAATCTTTTCAGTATGAGCCTACTAATTTTAGGCTTTTTATCTAAATTAGCCTCATGAAATATTCTTGTAATCCATGCGTAAACAAAGTCTCCCTCTCCAATTGAAACATATAAGTCGTTCAGGATGTCTTTTTTTGTGACAATGTCCGTGAGAATTGCATAGTACTGTTCTGACCTTGTAAGCTGTTCGACTTTTCCAGTTAAATCAAATGTGAGAAGTTGCAGATTTGCTTCGGTTTGAGGCTTAGTATCCATTAAAGCAGTAACAGTAACAGGAGGCGCGGCGGTTTTCTCAGGTTTAGCGATCGCTTTTTTAGAGGGTTCAGAGCGCCTTTTATGCCACTCTTCCGAAAATTTAGTCAAATTTGTTGTCTTATCGCCGCATTTCGCCCACAGAGTTAGGGAGAACCGCCATTCCTCCGACCCCTGCTGTTTGAAACGCTCATCCCGAAGAATGCCTAGATAATCGGCCAAATAGTGGCTAATCGCGTCCCTAACTTGATCTTTGGTCAATTTTTCCCCTTTCTGCTCTGCCAAGCGTACTAAAGCCGCTAAATTCGTCTCAACCCGCAAAAGTTTCCCCTCTTCCCCTAGAGCCAGCTTGACTCCCCAATCATTATCCTCACATTGACAGTGAGCCACATGATCTAATAAGACTTCAAACAAGCGTTTGACCCTTTTTTCAACAGTTTCGCCATAACTCTTCTTAGGCATGGGATTAGATCGGTAGAGGTTAGGGATAGCTTATTTTAGTCTATTTTTTGGGATGATGAAAAACACCCCCAGAAAACGGGTTTCTTTAAGAAACCTGTTTTCTAATGAAAACCTAGGGGCCGAAACTGAACATCGTTGATGATTTTAACCGTTTCTCCTGATTGCTTAATCACAAATAAACCGCGCCGATAAGCATAACTATCTATGCCCTGATCGATTTCAATCCCCGCTACTGCGCCATAAACCTGAAAGTCTCGAAATTGGGGAAAGGCTAACTTAAATCGCTGTAATCGATCGAGAAAGTCATCTACATCATCCTTCGAGAGTCGAGATTTACACTCCACCGCCACTAACTCACTGCCATTCACCGCCAGAATATCAATTTCCATCGCTGCCCCGGGACGTTTACTTTTTAAGCGACTCATGGTTTGGGTGACATCAATCCCCCGCTCTTGAAATAACTGCACAACCGCCGGCTCTACCATTTCTTCTATAAAAAGACACAAAGGGGTAGTTAAGTTATTGACGGCTTCGGTGGTGGCTTGTACCAGCTTTTTCAATTCTTCCATCGTGCGATCGGCTTCAGCCCGGCGGCGATCGGCTTCAGCACTACGGCGATCGGCTTCGGCATTTCGTTGTTCAGCCTCGGCATTGCGGCGCTCGGCTTCAGCATTGCGGCGCTCGGCTTCTTTTTGGAACTCGGGAAATTGAGCCTCGGTTCTTTCAAACAGTTTGTAAATATCGGCGATCGTAATAGCTTCTGACATGGCGTGTTCTTGTCTATTTGAGCAAAGCCGATCCTATTCTAGCAACTCGGCTGGTTGAGAGGCTATCGTTCTTTTACCCATCACTTGCTGACAGGATAAATCCGACACCATCCCGACCAAAAATCGCAATTTTTTTCCTCGAAAAGTTTGGGGTACCCCACTCCCCCAAAGCCTCCCCCAAAGCTGAAAGCCTTAGCCAATAAGCTTTTTATTATGCAATTTTTTTTAATTAGACCTCTTGCCTTAGCACATACCCCAGATTTTTTCATAGCAAGTATCAACCTATTGAAGTGGGGAAAATCTTATGTTTTCAATGCTTACGTTCTCAACTGCTATTCTACAGGACTACCTCAAAAAAAACGGTTTTTTTGTCTTCGATAACCCTTGGGGCGATCGCTGGTGGCAGGGTTTACAGGATGTTACCCAAGCAACCCCCGTTATCCAAAGTAACGGAGAGATTATCTATCCTATCAAAGCAAATCCTGACGCTATGGGAAAAAGTGACGCACAATCCCTAGGAATTGGGCTTTTACCTCATATCTTAAAAAATTAAGCGAACGGTGAGTAGTAAAAATGGAGCAAAAACGCCATTAGCCCTCTGCGCTAAATGGACATGAAGGCTATAAACACCTATAGAAACTAATTTTGTTAGAAGTTACTCGATTAGATTGCCAATTAGGACACCAATCATCTACATTAACGACATAAGAGCCTTGACGAAGTTGATTATGGATATTAGTTAAGGCAGCTTGTGCTTCCTTTTTTCCTTGGAAAAGAATCACACTTCTATACCATCCAGATCGATAGAAAAGAACCGCACTTGAATAGGGAGGGCGATTTTTCTTCGCACGGTTTATTTCATACTGAGCTTCGTTAATATCTCGATCACCACCGAATACTACTCCCCATTGCTCTGCCCTAGCGATTGCAGGAATCCCAAGAAGAAACCAGAGAATTAAAATTGTTTTTTTCATGGCTTACCTATTAACTTTATTGAAAACGAGCTTTGATTTTTACCCCGGGCTTTAAGTTTAGATGATCGGCATCTTTTTGACTAATTATAACTTTTTTGTCTTGACCTTCCTCGTCTAAACATTGACCAAATTTTTCAATCCTGATTTTGTCAACTTTATCGGAGGTTTGGTAGATATATAAATCTTCATTGCCGATCCAAAATGCATCACTATTTAAACATCCAATAGCTGATCCTCCTGGAAGTTCAGTTTCCGGTTTAATGCTATGAATTATCAAAGTAAATTGATTTTTATTCGGTTGACATATTCCCTGATTTCTGGCACATTCGATTCTGATTCTTTCTAAAACTGGATGATTGTAGCCTTCTTTTGAGGTTGATGCTAGTCTTGAAATAGCACTAACAATCGAAACATTATTAATATCATAATAGCCCTTACTATTAAAGTCTTCTTGATTTAGTTCACCTATTTTAATCCCTTTATTTTCTATCTCTACATAATAGATATTTTGGTCTCCTTTCTTTAACTCTATATGTTGGGCTATATATTGCTTTAACTGCCCTTCTAGCAAAAGATTAATAACTACTATAGAGCTTAGTAGAGAAGCAAGACTCCCTGAAATTTTTATTGCCTGGGTTTGTAAGGAATCATCATCTTTAAACCCTCCCATAAATCGGTAAACCAATGCACCTATTCCAGTGCCAAAAAAAATAGATGGTATGATTGGCAAAGGTATGACATTGGGCAACAAAGCTATAGCCGTACCCAGTCCAAAACCAAAAGCTGTAACTGCAATGAAAAATTTATCAAAAAAATTAGGAACCACCGCTTCTTCCGGAGGTGCGGGAACCGACGGCATCGATTTTTGTTCAGAATCGGGATTTCGGTTCTCACCTGTATTACTCATTTTTCAACTCCCGTATATCCAAATTTCCTAGAAATCGAAAACCTGTCAATCAGAACTAACTCAGGTTAATGGCGGGAAGCGGATTTGAACCACTGACCTTCGGGTTATGAGCCCGACGAGCTACCAGACTGCTCTATCCCGCGTTGCTTTATTTAGTATAGAACTAAATCTCGGTAAATGCCAAGGAGTTTGTAATATTCCTTTACATTTACCGTCCGACCAGAGGTTAATACTTACGTTCCACGGGGGTGAAATCCTGAATTACCACGGGCATATAGTCGATATCGATGCCGGAGGGGGAATAATAGGCGAGGGTATGCTGAAGGAAATTTTGGTCATCCCGTTGGGGAAAATCCTCGCGGGAGTGGGCCCCTCGACTTTCTTGACGATTGAGGGCAGAGGTGAGGATAATTTCCCCCACCACCATGAGACTTTGTAATTCCCAGGCCTCGATTAGTTCCGTATTCCAGCAATCCCCCCTATCATCCAGGTAAATCTGCTCGTATTGGCGCTTTAATTCGCCGATTTGTTTAATTCCCTCGCGCATGGTCGCTTCGGTGCGAAAAACGCCGCAATGTTGGGTCATACAGTCTTGGAATTGCTGACGTAGTTGACCGATGCGAATCGTGCCTTTTTTGGTCAATAGAGCGGTGATTTCCTCTTTAGCATCCTGAAGGTAAATATCGGGATTAAAGACGGGAAAAGCGCGTTTTTCGACGTATTTAGCGATCGATTTGCCAGTTCTTCTGCCATAGACCACACATTCTAACAGGGAATTACTGCCCAAACGATTGGCCCCGTGGACAGAGACACAGGAACATTCCCCGGCGGAGAAAAAGCCCTCGCTGAGGGTATCGGCACTTAAGCGAACGCGACCATCGGTATTAACGGGAATGCCGCCCATACAATAGTGAACCGTAGGACGTACAGGCATCGGTTCTTCTACCGCATCGACACCGACGAGACGGTGGGCCTCCTCCCAACAGAAGGGAATGCGACTCATAATTTTTTCCCGACCTAAATGGCGTAAATCCAGATAGACAAAGGGACCCCCGGCGCTACCGTCCAGATTTACCCCCCGGCCGGCGCGAATTTCTAGGGTAATGGCCCGGGAAGTGATGTCCCGGGGCGCCAATTCCATGCGCGAGGGGGCGTAATCTTCCATAAAACGACGACCTTCGCTATTGATTAAATAAGCACCCTCACCCCGGACCGCTTCCGAGATTAAAACACCGACGGGATAGAGTCCCGTGGGGTGAAATTGGACAAATTCCATGTCTTCTAGGGGAATACCCGCTTTTGCCGATAAAGCTAAACCGTCCCCCGTACAGGCGAAATCGTTGGAGGTGGTGTTATAAACGCGACCATAGCCCCCCGTCCCGAACATAATTGCTTTTGCCCGGAGGATTTCTATCTGTCCGGTGGCGATTTGGTACATAACCACGCCTTTGGCCGTACCTTCTTCGAGGATAAGGCGTAAAACGTACCATTCATCGTAGATTTTTACCTGATTACGGCGTAAATTGCTGACTAATTCGTGCAGCATGGCGTGACCGGTTTTATCGGCGGCGTAACAGGCCCGGTTATGGCTGTGACCGCCAAAGGCTCTTTGGGCAATGCGTCCATCTTCGAGACGGGAGAATAACACGCCTAGATGTTCCAATTCGATGATAACTTCGGGGGCTTCTTTGGTGAGAATATCCACTGCATCCTGGTCAGCCAGAAAATCGGAACCTTTGACAGTATCGTAGGCGTGGGCCTTGGGATTATCTTTGGGGTCAACGTTTTGCAGGGCGGCGGCGATACCTCCCTGGGCAGCGACGGAGTGGGAACGAATTGGGTGGGTTTTGGCAACGACAGCAACATCGATAGTCGGGTTGAGGCGTTTGATTTCTAAGGCGGCGCGGCATCCTGCTAACCCACCGCCCACTATAACGACATCGTGTTCTTTCATGGCTGATTTTTCTAGGGGCTTCTGTTTCTATGGTGGGGTGAGAATTGCTCGGAAGTCAGTTTTGTAACCGAGACTTTATATTTCAGGAGTCAGGAGATAGGAGACAGGAGATAGGAGATAGGAGACAGGAGATAGGAGTCAGGAGACAGGAGATAGGAGACAGGAGACAGGAGACAGGAGACAGGAGACAGGAGATAGGAGATAGGAGGCGGCCGGCAGGAGGCAGAAGATTATTTTTATTGATTCTCCCCACACCCCACACCCCACACCCCACACCCCACACCCCACACCCCAAAAAAACAACCCGCGGCAGTTAACCGCGAGTTATTTTTGGTTAAAATCGGATAATTACTGAACGGTAATCGTTCCGACCATACCGGCACCGCGATGGGGTTCGCAGTAGTAGGTGTAAGTACCCGGTTCGCTGAAAGTGCTTTCAAAGGACTCCCCGGCGGAAAAAGCCAGACCTTTATGGGATAATTTAGCAGCCTGGGCTTCGGGAACCTTGGTGCTATCGAAAACTATGTTATGGGGAGAAAGTTTGTTATTGACCCATTTCACCGTATCTCCTGCTTTAATAGTGAGGGCGGGGGGATCAAATTGTAGTGTACCTGCATCACCGCCCATCTTCACCGTGAAGGTTTCCGCAGCAGCGGCGGCAGTGTTGAAGAAGAAGCTAGAGACGACTAGCACCAGGGTAGCGACCAATAAACCTAATTTTTTCATGCTTGTTAATCCTTTACACGAGGGAAGATGACAAGTTTGACAGCCTGTCTTTTGACAAAAAAGTAAAAGTTTGCTTTTAACTGTCCCATTGATTTATTCTACACCAAGTTTGACAGCTTGTCTTTTGACAAGAAAACCGGTTTTTTCTGACGATGGTTGGGGAATTTCTTAAGAAATAGAGGAGAACCAATCGTGAAAAGACTATTAATTTCCCTGTGCTTGCTCTTGGCTGTGGTTACATTCGGTATGGCTCGTCCCGCTTTAGCTGATGGGGCTTCGATTTTCAGTGCTAACTGTGCTTCCTGCCACATGGGCGGTAAAAACGTGGTTAATGCCGCTAAAACCCTGAAAAAAGAAGATTTAGTTAAATACGGCAAAGATTCCGTTGAAGCTATCGTTACCCAAGTTACCAAAGGTATGGGGGCGATGCCCGCTTTCGGTGGTCGTCTCAGCGCTGAAGATATCGAAGCTGTAGCTAATTATGTCCTCGCTCAAGCGGAAAAAGGCTGGTAAAAATTAGTTATCGGTGGCCAGTTATCGGTTGTCAGTCTGGTAAGAATTGTAGCGATCGAAATTCTTGGGTCAATTGCTGGCTTAAAATAGCTAATGGTTCATCTCGGGACAAGGTTGTGAAATTGCGATCGTTTTTCTATATTTTAGGTGCGACGGTAATCATTCTCCTAGGAGTCGCTACAGCCAGTTTTGCTTGGATTCTCGCCGATAGTCCTCTGTCTTTGCTCAAAGGTGGGGTGCTGCGGGAACCGATGGCGGCGATTTTTGTGCCGAAACAGGCCCCGGTTATGGTATCCTTGCTGGTCAATCCCGAACGTTTAGAGTCTTTTGGTCAATTAATCGCTACACCGGCTAATCGACGACGTTCCCACCAAGAAATTAAGGATTTAGAAAAAAGTCTGCTCGGTAAAACGGGGTTAAATTATCAAAAGGAAATCAAACCCTGGTTAGGGGAGGAAATTACTCTCGCTGTTACTTCCCTAGATTTCGATCGTGATACCGATAATGGTATCCAACCGGGTTATCTTTTGGCAATTCAAAGTAAAGATGGTGAACGCGCTAAGGAATTTCTGCAAGCTTCCTACTCAAAACAGGCGGTTTCGGGCAAATTTGACCTGGTTTTTGAACCCTACAAGGGAGTTAACCTGATTTATCAACGTCCCTTGACTGCGGGAGATAATAATCGTTTTCTCGCTAGTGCCGTGGTGGGTGATACGGTGCTTTTTGCCAATAATATCAAGGTTTTGCGCGAGGCCCTTAATAACGTGCAAGTACCCGATTTAAACCTAAAAAATAGCCCTGATTACCGAGAAGCTCTCAAAAATATCACCGAACCGCGTATAGCTATCGTTTACGGCAATTTACCTCCTTTATCGGCTTGGATCGCTAATCAACCCGTCCCGGAGAGTCCCGAAGCAAAACAACGATTAGCCACGGCTTTTACCCTCAAATCCGGGGGAATAGTCGCTCAAACCGCCTTAATTGGAGTCTTAGGACAGGATGACCAAGCACCAATTTTATCTAGTTTTGGACTCAGGTAGAGGAGGGGTTAGAAGCAGATAGTCCCCTACAGGAATTAATAACACAGGTCTTAAACCGCTTCCAGTCGCCTTTAGGTTTAAATTTGCCTGAAGACGTTTTTAGCTGGGTTAGAGGCGAATATAGCCTCGCTCTCGTGCCTAGTTCAAAGGGGATGGAACCCGATAGTGTTTTTGTAGGGGAACGGGTGATGGGGGTAGAGGTGGACAGTGCGATCGAGCATTTGGATGAGTTGGCCCGCAGTCGCGGCTATAATGTGGTTAATCTGCCTTTACTCGATCGAACGGTGACAGCTTGGACAAAGTTAACCACGGCGGTCCCGGGAGGAAAAGCGCAACTAGAGACGCTCGTGACGGGAGTGCATACTAGAGTCGATAATTATGAAATTATCGCTAGTTCTGTGGAAGCGATGGGTTTAGCTTTATCTGCACAGAAAAACCCCATTTTAAGTAGTGGTAAGTTTCGACAGGCAATTACTGCTTTACCCGCAGAAAATGATGGTTATTTTTACGTCGATTGGCGACAATTGCAACCAGTTATTGAGTCGAAATTTCCGATCGTGCGGGTGTTAGAATTATCGATTAAGCCTTTATTTAATAATCTGCGTTCTCTTACTATTAGCAGCCAAGGTAGTGAAAATTCTGTGCGTCGGGGAACGATTTTCTTTAACTTGGGAGTGAAGTCTTAATCAGTTATCAGTTATCAG
>NZ_SFBV01000213.1:0-11753 GCF_007095585.1 Microcystis sp. M_OC_Ca_00000000_C217Col | reverse complement strand
ATCTCGTTATTAATGATAGCACGGCTGGCTTCCAATCCAGCAATGATTTATTAATAAATATCACCGGATTTACTGGTACTTTACCAGCTTTAGGGAACATTCCAGTGGGTAATTTCTTTGTTTAATTAATACCTTTTTTCTAAAGTAATGGCAGAGATGGTTAATTACCATCACCCACACCCCCTCTCCCTTTTTGGGAGAGGACAGTAAGATGTCTGCCACGAATAAATAAAAATGGTATAACCTTACCTATCAAAACTTTGCCGTCACAATTTAGGACAACAATGGTATGCCATGGGCCTCTACTCTTCTTCATCTTCTTGACTTGACAAAGGCTTTTGTGCAACGTGGCGCACGAAAAGAATCTGCACAATATCGCCAGTGATGGTAAAGAGAATTCTGTAGGCACTACGTCCCTTACCATAAATAAGTTGTCGGATTTCTTCCTCCAAGAAATTATTTTCAAAAGCAAGTGAACAACGGTAAGGCATTTGCTCTAGTGACAGAATTGCTTTGTACAATCCTTCTAGCCACAACCTCGCTTTTCGAGGAGAATCTTTACTGAACCACAGATAGGCTTTTTCAATTCCCTGTTGTGCTTGCTGGTTGTATGACCACTTGATACTTTTGGCTCATGGAGAACTGTCCAGCTTATCGAACAATTCAGAGAAGAATTCCTCTGCCTTCTTACCTTTGCCTTGCTTCATCTCTTCAAGACCACGCTTGACTCCTTTAAGCGTCTCAACCAATTCAGCAGCTTCAAGAAGTGTCTGATAGGATTCCGCATCTTGCACGACGAGTGCTGCTTTCCCATCAACCGTAAGCACCAAAGGGTCTTTGGTTTGTTTGAGATGCTCTAGGAACTGGGTCGTGTTTCGTTTAAACTCAGTTAGAGAATGAATGTCTTTTGAAAGGTTGAGCATTATCCTAGCAGATAAAACGCATTTAATTGTATGCTACCACAAATTAATTCCCCTGTGACAAATACCCGCTCCTCTCACGGCTGGCTTCCAATCCAGCAATGATTTATTAATAAATATCACCGGATTTACTGGTACTTTGCCAGCTTTAGGGAGCATTAATGTTAGTAGCTTCTTTATCTAAGTGTCTAAGCTCTCCTTCTAAGTCACCTAGAAAAAGGGTTTCTCGGAGAAACCCTTTTTCTGTGTTAAAAATTGTCAGCTACCCCCGCCATTTATTAGTTACATATTTCTTAAGTAGGTAGGCGTTAAAAGTTGTCATACACCCCCCTTATCAAGGGGGGCAGGGGGGACTAAGGGGGGATCGGCACCCCCCTTATCAAGGGGGGACTAAGGGGGGATCGAACCTAAAATCCATTTTTAATTTAATTATAACCAGCTACTTAACATAAAGTTTGACAACAACTGTGGTATAACTTCACAAGAACTTGATATTATTATTACAATAGTCTCAAAAACAATGATCGAATTAAGTCCCGCCGCCGCTAGAGAAATTGAACGTTGGAGTCAAAGCCGTCGTCTGACTGGTTCCTATCTGCGTTTGGCAGTAAAAAATGGTGGTTGTTCGGGACTTTACTACCATCTCGAATTAACCCCTATTGCGGCAGAAAACGATCGCTTTTATCAAAGTCAGGGTATTAATATTTTAGTCGATCCTGACAGCGATCGCTACCTACAAATTTTAAAATTAGACTATTCAGAAGATCTCATGGGTGGTGGTTTCCGTTTTACCAATGCCAACACCCAAAATACCTGCGGTTGTGGTCTTTCCTTTAGCGCTTAATTAACTGGTCCAAATAGCCAAGACAACTAAAAGCGCATTAACCAGATAAAAAGCTCCCACAATCTTCGTTTCCGTCCAACCACTTAATTCTAAATGATGATGAAAAGGAGCCATTTTTAATAATCTTTTGCCCTTGCCATCGGGTCCTTTTGTGGCTTTATAATAGATAACCTGAGCGATTACCGAAAGAGATTCCAGAAAGAACAGACCACTAATTAAAAATAATCCCCAGAGATGTCCAGTAATTAAACCCACTGCAGCTAAAGCACCTCCCAAAGCGAGGGAACCCGTATCACCCATGAACACTTTAGCGGGGTTGCGGTTATGAAAAATGAAGCCTAGACAAGCACCAGCAAAACAAGTGCAGAAAATCGCCAAATCTGGATGACTAGGAGCGATAATAATGGCTAAACCCAAAAAAGCGATCGCACCTGTTCCCCCCGCTAATCCATCCACCCCATCGGTGAGATTAGTGGCGTTACTTTCAGCCACAAGGACAAATCCCCCCAAAATCCAGAAGAAAAAGCCCAAAGGAATGACTAATCGACCCCAAAGGCCGATATCGGTACTCACCTGATTGAAGGACATCCAGAGACAAAAAAGCACCGCCCCCGCTATCTGTAAAATTAACTTCATCCGGGGAGATAGGCCTTTATTCGACTTATAACGCAGAATTTGCCAATCATCTAACCAACCGATACCCATGTAAGCAAAAGTCAGCAAAGCAACCGCCACCACATTAGGAGTGAATTTAGACCAGATTAAAGCGAAAATAAGGGCTACTGGCACAAAAAAGCTGCCTCCCATGGTCGGGGTTCCTGCTTTCTTTAAATGGGCCTGGGGTCCATCTTCGCGCATAATCTGACCCATTTTCAAGCGCCGCAGCATCGGTACTACTTGACAACCAAGACCAGCACTGATTAACGTTGTGGCCATCAGGGGGAGTAACAGGGAATTAGTGGACTGAAAAAAAACTACTAACAGAAATAGTAATCCCGTTAGTAGAATCAGGAGATGGGTTCCAGTGGGTTTTTTAAAGATAGGGGCGGAAAAAATGTTAGCGTTCACGACTAAAGCGTCAGATAAGGGTAAAATTTGCCAAAGAAGACGGGATTAATCTTCATCTAAGACTAATTCGTCCTCGTCGTCATCATAACCGATATCATCGACATCCATGAGTTCAGATAGTTCCACATCTTCTTCGAGAGTCAGATCCGGTTCGGCGATTTTATCCCGGGGAATCATGCGATTATTTTTTTCTAACCACTCAACAATGGAAGCGTCTTTTTTTAGGGGAATAACCGCGGCCGGTTCATAGCGTGGTTCTTGACGAATAGAAGGATTAAGCATAATTACTCGACGATTAGCAGCAATCATTTCGAGTTTACCATGTCTTTTAAGGCTCTGATAATCTCTTGATTGGCCGCGGGGAAAGTGTAATGATCTAGTTCCTCGATAGTTACCCAGCGGATTTCTTCACATTCGATCGCTCTTGCTTGGCCGCTGAGATAACGACAGTTATATACTTGTAGATTAACCCGAAAATGACTATAGGTGTGATCGATGGTGATTAAATGACTATCCACTGCGATTTCAATGCCAATTTCTTCTAATATCTCCCGTTTAATACATTCTTGTACCGTTTCATTGCCTTCGATTTTGCCACCGGGGAATTCCCAAAAACCGCCCAAGAGTCCCTTGGCTAGACGGCGATCGATTAAAATTAAATCTCGATCATCTCTAATTACGGCCACACCGATTTGTTTAGAAGCTAAAGAGTCTGTTTCGGGAATCATAGCGGTTATTAGCGAAAAAATCGGAAAAAATAGTTAAAAACTGACTGCGGAAAATTGAGTCAAAAGATGATATGATCGAGAATTGTACGATTAACGATTAACAATGACAGTCAGTTCCGAATCAAAGTTTATTTTAAAAGTATTGTGGTTAGATCAGAACGTAGCGATCGCTGTGGATCAGGTGGTCGGCAAAGGAACTAGCCCCCTCACCGCTTATTTTTTCTGGCCGCGCAATGATGCTTGGCAACAACTGCAAGAGGAGTTAGAAGCAAAACACTGGATTGATGAGTCCGATCGCGTCGATGTTCTCAACAAAGCCACAGAAGTAATTAATTTTTGGCAAGAGTTACGCAATCAAGGCCGACAAATCCCCATGGCCGATGCACAGTTAAAATTCCCCGAAGTTGTTTTTAGTGGTAGCAATTAATTTATAGCAGTTATCTTAATGGGGAGCGACAAAATCTCCAGTTTTAGGCAACGGAAAACAGGAAACTTTTTCAGTGATCACCGAGCAGTAGGAGAACAGCAACTTCTCAATAAGTAGGGAGGCACAATTATTTGTAGGATGGGTTAGCGGTAGCGTAACATAATCGGGCGTTGGGTTTCATGCTTCAACCCAACCTACTGATAACTGATCACTGATCACTGATCACTGATCACTGAAAAAGAATCGGGTAGGTTTATATAAACCCGCCCGATTTTGCTTTAATTTAATGTGATTTGGCTTGGTTTAAACCGATACTAAACCGCCTGCGGCCTGGTATCTAGCGCGTGCTTTGCGCCATGATTGTTGCGCTTGGATAGTTTTGCGACGGTCATCCCCTTTACTGACTTCATCGAGACGGGTTTGGGCCTGTTCGTATTCGGCGCGAGCTTTTTCTTTATCGATTTTTGAGCCTAATTCCGCCCCATTAACGAGGACTTTGATCTCATTATTTTCGACTTCGGCAAAACCGCCCAAAACCGCGATATTTTCCCAGTCTTTCCCCGGTCGAATTCGCATTACGCCAATATTCAGGGCAGTTAATAAAGGAGCGTGACCGCTAAGAATACCTAATTGTCCCGTGGAACTGGGTAGGATTACTTCTTCGGCCACGTTATCCCAGACAATGCGATCGGGTGTAATAACCCGTACTGTAATGCTCATTGGTGATAATAACGATAATTTTGGCAGATTTCTGGGTTTAGTAACCGCGTTTAGCGGTTACTACTGACTTTTAATTAGCCTTTTTTGAGTTTTGCGCCTTTAGCGATCGCTTCATCGATACTGCCGACCATATAGAACGCTTGTTCGGGTAAGCTATCGAGTTCACCTTTGAGGATCATCTGGAAGCCTTTGATCGTATCAGCGAGGGTAACGTATTTACCCGGGGAACCGGTGAAAACTTCCGCCACGAAGAAAGGTTGCGAGAGGAAACGCTCAATTTTGCGAGCGCGGTCAACGGTGAGACGATCTTCTTCCGATAATTCGTCTAAACCGAGAATAGCGATGATGTCCTGTAACTCTTTATAGCGTTGCAGGGTAGATTGGACGGCGCGAGCGGTGCCGTAGTGTTCATCACCGACGATATCAGCTTGGAGCATGGTGCTGGTGGAACCGAGGGGATCTACCGCCGGATAGATACCTTTGGAAGCCAGACCCCGGGATAGTACTGTTGTTCCGTCCAAGTGAGCGAAGGTAGTAGCGGGAGCGGGGTCAGTCAAGTCATCCGCGGGTACATAGACCGCTTGGATGGAAGTGATCGATCCCTCTTTGGTGGAGGTAATCCGCTCTTGCAGGTCGCCTACGTCAGTGCCGAGGGTGGGTTGGTATCCTACCGCAGAAGGCATCCGACCGAGGAGCGCCGATACTTCCGAACCGGCTTGCACGAAACGGAAGATATTATCAATAAATAAGAGTACGTCTTGCTTGTTGACATCGCGGAAGTATTCGGCCATGGTCAAAGCGGAGAGACCGACGCGCATTCTCGCTCCGGGGGGTTCGTTCATCTGACCGTAAACGAGGGCGATTTTCGATTCTTCGGGGTTATCAGCGTTGATTACCTTCGATTCGATCATCTCGTTGTAGAGGTCGTTTCCTTCGCGGGTTCTTTCACCCACACCGCCAAAAACCGAGACACCCCCGTGTTGAATGGCGATATTGTTGATTAATTCCATCATAATGACGGTTTTGCCCACACCAGCACCCCCAAAGAGGCCGATTTTGCCCCCTTGACGGTAGGGGGTGAGCAGGTCAATCACCTTGATACCGGTTTCAAAAACCGTCGGTGTTACTTCAAGATCGACTAATTTGGGAGCGGGACGGTGAATAGGAGAGGTTTCGGTGACGTTAACCGGTCCTTTTTCGTCCACGGGTTCACCAAGAACGTTAAAAATCCGACCGAGGGTGCATTTACCCACGGGAACGCTAATCGCCGCGCCAGTGTCCACGATATCCATACCGCGCACTAAACCATCGGTGGTACTCATGGCAACGGCCCGCACTTGGTTGTCACCGAGTAACTGTTGTACTTCACAAGTAACGGATAAATTTTGACCGGCGGAGTTAGTTCCTTTTACGGTTAAGGCATTATAAATACGGGGCAGGTTGCCACTGGGAAATTCGGCATCGATGACCGGACCGATGATCTGGACGATTTTACCAACGTTAGTTTCTGTTGTCGCTACCATTGTTTATGTCTACTCTGGGTTTTAGCTGATAACTCCCACAAGGGGAAAGTCTTAATTTTTTGTAAAATTAGCCAATACTCAGCTTATCACGCTAGGGGATCAGATCAGTTATCAGTCACCAGTGATCCGATTTGAGTTTTCCGAGTCTGAGCGGTGATCGGTATTAAATGGCAATTTTCTGCTTACTGGTTGCTGATCACCGATAAAAAGTAAGGCAGGCCTTAGCCTACCTTAAAACAAAGCGAGGTTGATCAACTTTGGGGATGCCGATGCGGATGCAGCGGATGGAATTGGTCTATTACCATATATTGTCGATTATAGCAAGGGTTTTGCTGGTTGCCTAGATTCAAATAAAAAATAATTCAAAGCTTGACCATAGATTTTAATCTATGTATTGAACCACAAGAACTATCTCCTGTCAAATTTTCAAGGGACAGCTTTAGATAGGGTTTATGGTAGGGGCGCAATGCCTAAGCACAATTAATTACACATCTAAGCCACTACTCCGTCAGACTTCTGCTGTGATCAGTAAACAGTGAACTGAAAACTCAAATCCGATCCCTAATAGCTGTATCCCGTCTCCCGTCTCGGAGTCTCCCGTCTCGGAGTCTCCCGTCTCGGAGTCTCCTGTCTCGGAGTCTCGACTAGGAAATTAATTTTCCACGACTACTTACAAAACTGAGATGCACTCCCTTCCCTCAACTGTCCGGGAGAATTGTGCTGTAAGATAAGTGGGTGGGTGGAATTAAATATAAGATGAACGTAGGTTGGGTTGAAGCATGAAACCCAACGCCTGATTATGTTATGCTACCGCTAACCCATCCTACAAATAATTTTGCCTCCCTACTTATCTTCAGTTTCAATTGTTTAGGCTCGCAATCCTAGATGAGAATAAATTTCGGTAGCTTTTGCGGCAATAGATCAATAATCTGAGGAAATTATCGGTTAATTATATGAATTCTGCTAAAATTATCGCCATTATCACGGGAGCGATTTCGATTTTAATCGCCGTTGCCTATTTAATCCTAGTTCAGATTCTTGACTTTCGTAGCGAGATGATTCCCGCTCCCCTAGAAGTTATTTTTCCCGGATGATAAAAATCGGGGTTTAAAATGTTTCAACCCCGAAAAAAAGCAATTTTTGAGCGGATTAACCCACTGGTTGTAATACTAAATCCGGTTATTAAAAACTGATTATCTATTATAGCTTTTAAAGTGGAGGGTTGCATCAAAAGAGTTGCTCTGGCCTTATTGCCGGGGTCGTCTTTGCCAAGCAACAACTAATTTAATTTCCTCATAACTATAATTATCTCCCAGATTTTCTTTGAGAGTTTTCAGGGATTGATCACCCACTTTTTTAATCGCTAAACGAATATATTCCTGTTTATTTTTAGAGACTAACTGATTAATATCAATTTCGTAACCCGCTTCCAGCAATTTAGCTAAATGTTCATAGATGGTTGAGACTTTTAAGCTTCTTTTGCGAGCGATTTCTTCCGCATTCAAACCATCTTGATAGTATTGGAGAGTGAGGAATTGAGTAGAGGGAAGACTATCCTGACAAAAATCATTAATTGCCGCTATAAATATATCACCATACTGCTGCACTTTGCTTTGTACTACTCCAGAAATTTGACGAAACTCCCCTAAACTCCGGGGTTTTGATTGAGCCATCAAACGCAGACTAGAATCATGAAAAATAACGTAGGGAGGAACCCCTTGACTATCGGCAATTTTTTTCCGCAGTTGTCGCAAGCGCTCGAATAATAAATCACTTTCCAGCGTATTGGGATTGTCGTCTCCCAAGATTTGACCGTTAGCTTTTTGGGGGACGGCAATAAACACGGAACGTTGTTTCCGCATCACTTCCCAACTGTTTTGATTAAGTTTCAAGATTCTAAAATTGTCTTCAGTTTCTACCAGTAGATTTTGCTGGACAAGGGAACGACTTAAACGTTTCCACTCCCCGACAGTTTTATCTTTACCGATGCCATAAGTAGATAATAAATGATGTTGATATTGGGTGATTCTTTCACCTTTTCCTCCCCTCAGCACGTTGATTATGTGCATCATACCGAATTTTTGTCCCGTCCGCGCCACACAGGATAAAAATTTTTGTGCCTCGATTGTCCAATCCTCGGAATTGTTACCATTCCGACAGTTATCACAGTTACCACAGTTACCTGAAAAACTTTCGCCAAAGTAGCCTAGTACACTCGATCTTCTGCATTCAGTCCCTTCGGCATAATCTAACACCTGTCGCAATTGTTGACGAGCTTTCTGTTGTTCATTTTGCTCGGTTTTTTGGTTAATAAAATACTCAATTTTTCTGGCATCTGCAAAGCTAAAAAAGAGGGTACATTTAGCCGGTTCTCCGTCCCTACCGGCGCGGCCCGATTCTTGATAATATCCCTCTAAATTGCGGGGTAAATCATAATGAACGACAAAGCGCACATCTGGTTTATTAATCCCCATACCGAAGGCAATTGTTGCCACCATAATCTGCACATCATCCCGAATAAAACGGGTTTGATTTTCGCTTCTTTCCCGATCATCCATACCGGCGTGATAGGGTAGGGCATCAATACCATCTTTTTGTAACTGTTCGGCAACTTTATCGACGGTTTTCCGGCTGATACAGTAAACTATTCCTGATCCTTTTTGTCCTTTAATATATTGATACAATTGCTGATAAGATTTACTGGTTTTAGATCGAACTTCATAATAAAGATTAGGACGATTAAAACTAGCAATATGAATGGAAGTATCTCGCAATCCTAATTGTTGGATAATATCTTCCCTAACCTGTTGGGTAGCGGTGGCAGTTAAAGCCAGAATTGGTGCAGAGGGAAAGCGTTGACGAACTTGTTTAATTTGTCGATATTCAGGGCGAAAATCATGACCCCAATCGGAGACACAGTGAGCTTCATCTACCGCTAAACAGGCTAAACCAAGGTAATTATCAATAACAGCTAAAAAATCTAAAAAACTAGGCGATAATAATCTTTCTGGCGCGACATATAACAGTTTAATTTTTCCTTGCAGGATTAAAGATTCTCTTTCTCTGACTTGTTTAGCATTTAAAGTGCTATTGAGAAATGTTGCCCCGATGCCATTATCAGCTAAAGCAGTTACTTGATCCTGCATTAAAGCAATTAGGGGAGAAACCACCACCGTCACCCCTTTTTTGATTAAAGCAGGTAGCTGAAAACAGAGAGATTTACCGCCTCCAGTGGGCATAATTACTAATAAATCCTGATTATTTAAAGCAGCCTCAATTATTTGGCGTTGATTCGGTCGAAATTGATCGTAGCCAAAGTGATATTTTAAGACTTTTTCTAAAGAGTCAATTGCAGCCATTGAGCAAGGGGAAAGATATTTTTATAGTAGTTATTTTAAGGTTAGGGATTTAAGTAGTCAGTGATCGGTAATCAGTAAAAAGAAAGCTGATAGCCAAAACAACTGACCCTAGGATTGTCTCACCTGATCGGGAACACCAACAAAGGAGAGATTGGCTAATTTTTTCAGATTTTGACAGCGCAATAACTCGTTAAAATTGAGACTCGATCGCCCTTCAATTTCAGCTATAGTCTCAATAGCCGATAATAAACTTTTAGCGGCCTCGGTTTCCGTGTAACCGCGTCTAACAGCCACTTTTAGGGCTGCTTCATCCGCATCTAATTCCCGTTGGGGGCTGCGTTTTTCCCGCCAAATCCGGTTAATTGCCAAGGCAGTTAAACCCCCCGCTACTGCCATACCGACGGCATCGGTTTGCAGGGTTTCCACGGTTAAACCGATCATACCAGCCAGAGCAATTACTCGATCGAGATCGGGTTTAAACCATTTTACTGCCGTTAAAACACAGACAGCCCTTAACAAGACTAAATCCCGTTGGGGTCTTGATAATTGCCGCCAGAGGTCAAAATTAATTGGAATCGGTCTGACTCCTCTTTGCCAGGGCAGGGGAAAATTAGTTTCGATTACCTTGGTGCTTTCGGGTTTGCTGACAATGCGCGTCATCATCCGTCCCGAAGCAGGCATGAGGTCTAGTAAATGACTAATCTCGTTGTCTTGGTTCATCGATCGCTGGTCAATAGTCTTCGATCATTGAGTATAATCGCTTTCTGAGTTAATATCTCTTTTCCGACAATTTTCTCAACGAAACCGCGCGAGTCCCTACCGTTCGGCTTTGAGGGGTTCGATGTCCCGAAAATCCCCAATAAATTCTACGGACTGGCTAAGGACTGGCTCAAAACCAGAGCCGGTAAGCAGGTGCAGAGCAGAAGAAGTTAAGAACATTCCCCGCAATAATGGCCAGCAGGGGCCGGAGAAATAAGGCGGGGAATGCCTGCTTGAGCTAGAGCGCCTGGAACAGCACTTTGGTGTCGGAGAGGGTGGGGGTGAGAGTTCCGGTCAACGTGACAATCGCCAACGGACTGAAGGTTGATCCCGCAGAGCCATCGGCATCGTAGGAGAGTACCCCGCCGCTGTAGGTGAGGTAACCGCCAGCAATTGCACCGGTGTAGGTTGTGGTTCCCAAAGCCCCGCTACCCAAGGCTGTGAAGGCGCTGGCACCGGTTATATCGAACACGATGGTGTCGTTGAAACCGGTGATCACATCCTGCTGGTCGTAGATGCTCAGAAACCGGAAGGTGTCGCCGCCGCCACCGGTGAGGGAATCGTTGCCGAACCCGCCGACGATGGTGTCAATACCATTACCACCATTGATGGTATCATTGCCAGATCCGCCGTAGATCAGATCAAAGCCGCCGAGTCCGATGATGTTGTCGTTGCCGGTGCCGCCGCTGATAATGTCGGCGCCGGTGCCGCCGTTGATGGTGTCATTGCCGTCGCCGCCATTGATGGTGTCGTTGCCGTCGATGCCGCTAAGGTTGTCGTTACCATTTGATCCAGTGATGAAATCCGCGCCAAGTGTACCTGAGCCAATCACACTGTCGCCTCCAGACGGCCCATCATTCGGGTCAGGACCGCCGCCCACGGTCAGGGCGATGTTGGCCGAATTGGCAACACCCTGGTTGCCAAGGATATCGAAATAGTCGTTGGACACCGCCACTGTTCCCGTTGGCGACTGGAAGTCAGTCGCGGTGAAGGTGGCGGTGTAGCTGCTGCCGCTGCCAGTGAAGTTGCTCAACACCCCGTTGGCTAGGGTGACATTACTGGCCGTGAAACTTACGGCTTCGCTGAACTGGAAGGTAACTGTAGTGCTAAAGTTCTGGCCAGTGAGCGGTGAGTTGTCGAAGGTGATGCCCACGGTCGGATTAAGTGTATCAATCGTCACCGTATCCGTACCCGCTCCACCATTGTTACCGACAAGATCACTGTAGCTATCGGCTGCCACGGACACCGAGCAAATGGTTTCCACCCCATCGTCGGCCGTGAAGATGGCCGTATAGCTGTTGCCATCCACCTGGGTGAAGTCGCTCAGGGTTCCGCCGCTGACGCTCACATCACCGTCGGCAAAACCGGTGACATCTTCGCTGAACTCAAAGGTAACGAGAGAACT
>NZ_SFBV01000212.1:0-24153 GCF_007095585.1 Microcystis sp. M_OC_Ca_00000000_C217Col | reverse complement strand
TAGCTCCTAACTTACGTTTAATCAGACGAATAATTAGATTTCTTTCTCTTGCTAAACCCTGTTCTAAACCCTGTTCTAAACCCTGTTCTAAACCCTGTTCTAAATGTTCTAAACCCTGTTCTAAACCCTGTTCTAAACCGCGGCGCATCCAACTGGTGGTAATCTGCATAACTCCCTCCTGTTCGGGTTGAATAAATGTGCTAATCTCCTGTTGAAATTCTATCTCCTCGGACGAGTTGAGATTGAGATAGGTATCGACAAAGCCTGAAATCAATTGCATTCTAGCGGCATCTAATCTTAATGTTACCAATAATCTTAGACATTGTGCCTTAACTTTTGCTCTATCGCGAGGGGCAATTTTCATCTTGGCCATCAAAGCGGCGGCGACGGGATTAGCTTGATTGAGAAAATCTCGCCAATTCAAGCGATTTAACTGGACAACTTGATAGTTAAATTCTAACACTTTTAAGTCAGGAAACTCAATTTTATATTGACGAATTGCTTCTTTTTGTGGACGATCATAGGAGAATATGACAATGGGATAAACTGGTAAGGCAAATTTTTGATGCAGACGAGCGAAATAAGTAAACATTCGCCGATTAAATTCCGGTTGAGAGCTAGACTGTGCTTCTAGATGAATTAAGAAAAATGATGATTGTCCTCGAAATTGAACTTGGGCGACTAAATCACTTTCATACTTTTCTCCTTCCGTGACATCGGTAAAGACTTCTTTGTCTAAAAATGTAATCTGATTAGGCTCTAAATAATTGATAATCTCAGGAAAAAACAACTGAATAAATTCAACAAAAAAAGTCGCAATTAATTCCTTAAATAAACGATCATGGTCAATAACATTATTCATACCTAATAATTATAAACGAGGAATCCTTCAGCTTATCTTCATAACTTTTTGTAGTAATTATCAAGGATTTTCCAATGACCAGCGCTAGAAGACAAAGAAATTAAATCCTCGATATTGCCTTCCATAGTAGCACAAATTTGAGCGAGGGGTAATAGCAAATCCTATAGTAAGACGAGTAAGGACGAGGAGATAAAATGCCCAAGAAAGCGTACTTATCCGAACATCTAAGTTCAGAGGAACCGAAAGATAAATACAGAACCAGTCAAGACTCAGTGGCAACAAGAAGATGGCACTGGTTAGGTAAAATATTTTGAGGATGGACAATCAAAAAGGCGACAGTAGCTGTCGGATTAGATTATCAATATCTAATCAATTAGGAGAAGAAGGAGTTAAAAATATCAAGAAAAAGAGTCAGGAACATCCGAGAGGAAAAGAACCTTTATTGAAGGAAGAACAATTCCAAAAATTAAAATTGAATAAATTCAGGGAAATTTACGGTAATTTTGCCGGTTAAATCAATTCCCTGCTATCTCCATCCCAAATTACTGCTAGTACAAAAAGTCGATCAACTTTTAAATTATCGATTGAGAATAGAAATAATTTCAATGATTTTGAGGAGTTTTTTCCTGAATTATAGGACGTAGTTGTTGCACCAGTTCCTTAGAGCGTATTATTCTTGCTTCTGGTAATAAATGCTCATGGGTATCGCCAAATAAACTAGAATCTGTTTGCAGATTAAGAGTTTTTGGATTGTAGATTAAAGGTACTATATTAGACAATTCTTCAATAGTTTTTTTAACATTTTTGACAGTGGTTTCATCGGTCTTAGCATAAACCCAAGAGAGAGAAACTACTAAATCAGCACCTTTAGCTTTTAACTCCTCTTGAAATTGAGCGATGCGTTTGAGGGAGTGTTGCGAAACAGGTCGATCAAATGTTCTAGCCCACCATTTACCTGTACGATGTTTGACTACGGTAGGATCTCCTTTTTCTGTGATTGGATCTGATAAATAACCCCTAGCTTTTCCTGTTTGTATAACATCAACAGCAGTTTTTACTATAGTGCGTAAACTAGGAACTCCCATTAACCAAGTCTCGGAAACTAATTGTTCTAAGGGTATATTTCCTAAACCCGGTTTTCCAATAGCAACACTAAAGGGAACCGAACCAAATAAACCATCACCATAACCAATACCATCATCATCCAGTAACATTAAATATTCAGGAATAAGAACCACTATATCCCCCGGACGTACCTGCTCTAAAATAATTGGGCAAATGACATTTAATCCCAAATCTCCCTGTAAACCAAAGTTAAAAACTGGGATTTTTAGCTCCTGTTCTAGGAATTGAGAGTTAATACTATAATTTACCCCCGACCCCCCCGCAAAAATTATTCGTCTCGGTGCATCTATCTGCTTGGCAAAAGATACTTTTTGTTCGTACATTTGTAGGAGCCACTTTAATTCACCACCGTAGTATACGTTATAAAAAAAACCCAAAGACCAGGCCACCCCAACGGTAGCTAACCAAGGCCAAAAAGTAAACATTTTCTTCATAAGTTTAGCTCCTAGAGTTGAATCAAGAGAATCACTAATTCTAGTTAAAAAAAGAGATAATTGTCTTATCTTTCTTGCCATAATTGCCAAATAGTTGCCACATATTTCCGTCCTTTTGACAAATAATCCCAGAGATTAATTCCAGTTTTACTCTCACCATAAATGCGGGGAACGCAAAGATAAGGAACTTCCACTAACTTATAACCTAAACGATTGGCACGGGTTAATAAATCAATGCAGTATTCTCCATAATCTCCCTTTAAGCGAATTTTTTCTAAAACCTGAGAACGAACGGCAATAAAACCACTGGTATAGTCGTGAACTTGATTGCCTAGCATCACGATGGCCATGCGATTAATAATCCAGCTTAACATCCGGGCCATCAGTCCGTGGGCAACATCATCACCCCCCGGAATCCAACGAGAACCTACAACCATATCAGCTTTTTTAGTTCGAATCGGTGTGATTAATTGTGGCAGAGCTTCTGGAGGCATAGATAAATCACAATCCATCCAAGTAATAATTTTAGCCCCATACAGATTAATCGCATCGTCAATACCTCTCTGTAGAGCCGAAGTTAACCCTTTCTCGTTGATTCTGCGACACAAAATTACCCCCGATTGGAATTGCGAATCTTGGGGAGGAGTGGGATATTGTTTGGCTAAATCTTCTACTATCTGCCAAGTTTCATCGGGAGAATTATCATCCACCACTAGCACTAAATAAGGACTAGGAACACTAGCTAGTAAACGTTCAATTAATTGACTAATATTATCTCGCTCGTTATAAGTGGGTAAAATCGTACAGACTAAATCATTAGCTGCTGGAGTAATTGTGGGCTTATCCTCGGATTTTTGGGCTAGTAAACCTGTCTCAGAAGCAGATATAACTATTTCATAGAAAGGATACTTACCAATGATTCCAGAGCGATTTATGCCAATTTGAAACTTTTGTCCATCTTGGCTAAATTCCAGTTCTTCCGGTGGGGATTCTAAGAGTTGACAAGGGCGATAGGGATAGCAAACGTAGGGAAAACTAAACAATCCTTGACTGAGTAATTCTTGGCATAGTTTAACCATGGCTTGACTATTTTCCACACGGAAGAAAGTTTTTTGTTTCTCCAGACCAAAACCCAAAACTTGTGCCGCATATTGATGAGAGAAGGCAACAATAGAATTAGTATCCTCTTCTATGCTTTTGATGGCTGGTGCTATCCCCTGATGGGTTTTATAGAAAAATTCTCCACCTTGATAAATGTTTTTATAGACACCTATTGCCAGTAAGATTAACAGTAAAACCCAACTTCCCTTGACTACAAAAACTTCTTGGTTCGCTCCTATAATTTTTACTTGTTCCAGCGTTAATAAGGTAACAAAGGGGATAAGAGGCAATAAATATCTCGGTCCCCATTGTTTACCTCCCACCATGACTTCTCCCGGGGCAATATCGACCAAACAAGACACCCCTACTGTGTAGATAAAATAGAGAGCATAGACAAAAAGCATTTGTTTATCTAGAGATATATTGCCGATGTCAAATAGATAACAACTAGCTAAAAGTATCAGGAAGTAAATTATATTGTCCTTGACTAACGCCTTGGTTTTAACCATTCCTTGCCAGCGAAGATTGACGAGAACAGCTAAGATGATAATCGCCGTTACACTAATTAAAGTTACGGGAATATCCTTGGCAAAATTCAATTGTTGACCGCTCCAAGTTAGCAAGTAAGCTAAGGGAATTATACAGATAGGAAAATGGACAAAAAAAGAGCTATTTAACTGATAAAAACTGGTCAGGGCTTCTTGAATACGTTTTTTCCAAGAAAACTCCTCAAGGACTAACAGAGCGTGAACTCCTAGAAAACGATTATAAATTAACTTATTGCACAACCACAGTAAAAACACACTAACAATCATGCCTAGCACAAAACTAAAAGCTATTCGATTAGTTAGCAGAAATTCAGAAAAATTAAGATTTTGCTCGGTTGAATACCAAGCAAAAACTGAGGTTTGTTCTGGAGTTAACCCCAAGAAAACTAATAAAGTTAAAGTTGCCACTAGGGCCAGACATTCGGAGCGGAACCATACCGATAAACCCACTAGAAATCCGCCTAATAAATTGGGCAGCCAGCCACTATTAGCTGTATCGGGTAGAAAAAAAGCGATAACAATTCCCAAAAATCCTAAAGTAACAGCGAGGGTATGTTCACAATATATGGCACTGTATAGAGTTAAGGGAGAAGCAAAAATCAAAATAACTAATCCCAAAAGCCCCCCCCAACTGTCTAGGGAAAAAGCGGGAATTGCTCTTGAAAAACTGAGCCACAATACCCAAATTGATAGGAGGGGAATCAAGTAAAACCCCCGATAACCCCAAAGTTTATAAAAAAGGGAAGTTAGCAAAGAGAATGGAAAAGGAAAAGAGATATAATAACGTTGATTTAAGTAGTAGACAAAAGGGGGGCGATAACTGTATAAACCCTCTTGCCAAAGACGAGTAACCCAAGCTTCTGCGCGCTCAACTAAGTCAAATCGCCACGGACCATTACTTAGCTGACGAGCTAGTAAAGCTTTCAGCGCCCCATCGCCATTAAAAAAAACATCCTTGGGAACTGAAATACATAGATATAGGGAATAAAAGCAACCAGAGGCAATTACTACCCAAGATAAAAATTCCGTGCCAATTATCATAAAAGTCGGTTTTTATTCAAAAAATTTTCATCAATTTTTCATCCCTACTCAGCCTCAGCAAAAACTTGCTGAACTGCTTGGGCCACTCGCTCAATTTGCTCGTCCGTGAGAGCTAAACCGCTAGGCAGATAAAAACCCCTGCGCGCCAGTCTTTCAGCCACGGGACAGGAAATATTTTGCAATAATCCCATTTTGTGAAATACCGGTTGTTCGTGCATACACCAGAAAAAAGGACGCGTACCAATCTGATGTTCTTTGAGGCGTTTCATCGCTTCCGTAGCATCAAAGTTAACCTCATCTTTGAGAACAACACCATAAACCCAATAAATATTTTCGGCATAATCGGTTTGAGGTAGGGGCAATTCTAGAGAGGGGATATTTTGCAATAATTCCCTGTAGCGTCTGCCCATTTTTCTCTTGCGCTGGACAAAAGTTTCTAGCTGTTCTAATTGTGCTAAACCCACTGCCGCTTGCAGATTAGTCATCCTCAGATTCCAGCCCAGTTCTTCGTGAATAAAACGTCGTTGGGGCTGAAAATATAAATTTCTCAGGGAATGACAACGCTCAAAAATATCCTCTTGGTTGGTGACAATCATGCCCCCTTCCCCAGTGGTAATATGTTTGTTGGAATAGAAACTAAAGATGCTGATATCACCGAAACTGCCGCAGGGTTTACCTTGATAGGTTTGACCGTGCATTTCCGCCGCATCTTCAATAATTTTTAAACCGTATTTTTGAGCTAATTCTAAAACTGGAGTCATTGCCACCGGTAATCCGTAGATATGAACCACCATTATCGCTTTAGTGCGGGGCGTGATTTTTGCCTCTATCTGAGCGATATCCATGTTCCAAGTCTGCGCTTCGCAGTCCACCACCACGGGAATCGCCCCGGCTTTGACAATGGCAGCTCCGCAGGAAATGATGGTAAAAGTGGGGAGAATCACCTCATCCCCCGAACCAATTCCTAAAGCGACGATGGCCGCTTCTAAGGCCATAGAACCATTGCACACGGAAACGGCATACTTTCGCCCAACAGCGAGGGCAAAATTTTCTTCAAACTTCTGAACGAAGGGACCTTCCGAAGAAATCCAACCGCTATCAATACATTCGTTAAGATACTGTTTTTCCTTGCCCGCAAGTAGTGGCTCATTGACGGGAATAAAGCTACTCATGCTATCTCTGCTCCCGCCATTTTAACCACGGTTTCCTCAATCCCCGCAAAGCGAGTTTTATCCTGATTACCAACGTAGGGACCCTGTTTTACTTCAATCATTTCTACTTCTTCTAAGACTTGGAAACCATGGCCACCTTGGATCAATAAAACCACATCTCCATCTCTCAAGATATGACTTTCTAGATATTGTTGGTCGTCATCATAGAAATCTACCCGCAGTTTTCCTCTTTTGATAATTAAGACTTCCTGGGTAAAAAATACTTCCCGTTGTACTTTGTTATGAACGTGGGGCATAATACTTTTTCCCGTCGGGTGTCTCATATAGGCCAACTGTTGGGAAAAATCATCGGGAGTTAGGAAATGAATCCCCTCTTGGTTAAACTCTCGTCGGAGAATTATCGCTAAAACTTTTCCCTCTTTCATGATTTGAGAAATTGGCAAAGGGTTGGGTTGGCTTTCTGGCTTATTTTTCTGATTTGGTTGGCGGAGAAAATCTAAAGATAAAAAGTCTGAAGCTAGTTTAAACATGAATTTAACCCCCCTAGGGAATGGTTGTGAGAAAGGCTGAAATTAATTGACAGCAAAGAAGGGGCGAACCAGTGACTAACTTTTGTCACCCCTGGTAGGCTAATTTAATTTAATTAGCTAAAGCTTAATCTAATTAACCTTCTGTTAATTTAGTTAACAGAAGGTTAATCCCGACTAAGGCAAGATGCCTCTACCATACATTTAAGAAAACACGGGAGCATCTAACTTTAGAAATAAGTAGAAATACTTAAGGGTAAAAAAATAGAATTAAACAGGGGTCTCATGAAGATAAGCGGAACGATGGCGAAGCACTTGTGGAACATTTAGAACACAAGTCCGAGCATTTGTACTAAAATATCTAATAGACGGCTAACTGCTATATTTTCTGATGACGATATAAATAGGGTTTGCTGAAAAAGTTTTTCGTGGGGGCAGGGTGTGGGGTGTGGGGTGTGGGGTGTAGGGTTTTACCGATTTTCATCTGGTCAATTACCTAATTTTCAGGGAAAAAGTACCTGAATTTTCCCCCCGCTCACTCCCAGGTCCGGTACTTTTGGATTGACAAAAAGTCTAAAAGTCTTATCCAGCAAGGTTTTTAGATTTATTCAGCAAGCCCTAAATAGCAAAAACTATAGACGAATAGCTATGAGCTTTGGTGAAGAATTTGAATTACTGCTGCGGGCGCGCTATCCTCTCATCTATATTACCACCCTAGAAGAGGAACGTCTCGAAAAAGCGATCGCCGATATTGCCAAACAGAGCCATAACCGTGCTGTCTATGTCTGGGATTTCGTGGATGGTTATCAAGATAATCCCAATAATGAGAACTTTGCTCGGCGTAATCCCCTCCAAGCTCTTGAATTCGTCGAAAAGCTGCCGCCTAACATCGCCGCCATCATAATTTTACGCGATTTCCAGCGCTTTTTAGAAGATATTTCCATCGCCAGAAAATTGCGAAATCTGGCCCGTTCTCTGAAATCTCAGCCCAAAAACCTAATTATCGTCGCTCCCGAACTGTCTATCCCCTCGGATCTAACCGAAGTAATCACCGTCGTCGATTTTCCCCTCCCCAGTGGCGAAGAAATTAAACAGGAAATCCAGCGATTAATCGCTGCCACCGGACAACCCGTCAAAGAACCACTCCTCGATGAATTAGTGCTTTCTGCCCAAGGATTATCCCTAGAGAGAATTCGTCGGGTTTTAGCCAAATGTTTAGCCAGTCACGGCAAAATTGAGCCAGAGGACGTGGAATTAATTTTGGCAGAAAAACGCCAATCGATTCGTCAAACCCAGATATTGGACTTTTATCCCGCCACAGAGCAGATTTCTGACATCGGCGGCCTAGATAATCTCAAAGATTGGCTGATTCGTCGCGGTGGTGCCTTTAGTGAACGCGCCCGCGCCTACGGTTTACCCAATCCCCGGGGTTTACTATTGGTGGGAATTCAAGGGACGGGTAAATCCCTGACAGCGAAAGCTATTTCCCATCATTGGCACTTACCGCTGCTGCGTCTAGACGTGGGGCGTTTATTTGGCGGATTGGTGGGAGAATCGGAATCGCGTACCCGTCAGATGATTAATCTCGCCGAAGCTTTAGCTCCCTGTGTGCTGTGGATAGACGAAATCGATAAAGCTTTCGCCGGAGCGGAGGGAAAAGGTGACGGGGGAACCACCGGGCGGGTTTTCGGGACTTTTATCACTTGGTTAGCCGAGAAACAATCGCCGGTTTTTGTCGTCGCTACAGCTAATAACATCCAATCTCTGCCCCCGGAAATGTTGCGAAAAGGACGCTTCGATGAGATATTTTTTGTCGGACTACCTAGCCAAAAGTCCCGCGAGGAGATTTTTAGCGTTCATTTAGGGAAAGTTCGGCCCCATAATCTGAAAAGTTATGATATAAAGCGATTAGCCTACGAAACTCCCGATTTTTCGGGGGCAGAAATCGAACAAACCATCGTGGAAGCGATGCACATCGGTTTTAGTCAAAATCGCGACTTTAGCACCGATGATGTGCTTGAGGCCGCTAGTCAGATTATCCCCCTAGCTCGGACTGCCCAAGAACAGATTCAATTTCTACAGGATTGGGCAAAGTCCGGTAAAGCTCGTCTAGCCTCTCGCGATGATCGTTTTAATGTCAATTCTAGCAGTTAATTTAGCACCAATATGAAGCGTTTATCTGGTTTATTGCAATTTATGCTCGGTTTTGTCATGGGAGTGGCGATTTTGGTCGGTGGGGCTACTGCTGTCGCCTATATGCTTCTCTCCGGTATGAATTCTAATCCTCCTAAACCCGTCTTTACCGAGGAGAAAAAAGAGGAAACTAAGGAAGAAAAAACCGCCGTCAAACCTTCTCCCATCCCTACTACTCCCGTCCAAGAACAACCCCAAGCTGAGGTGAAAGAGTCTCCCACAGCTGCACCAGCACCAAAAGCTTCCCCGAAACCCAGTCCCGAAGCAAGAAAAAGAGAAGCCACATCCGAGGGTTATCAAGCGCGGGTGACATGGCAAAGCGGTTTAAGTCTGCGCTCTCAACCTACCAGTGAATCGACTCGTCTCGGCGGTCTGGATTATAATACTAAAGTTAGTGTGGTGGGAACCAGCAGCGATGGCCAATGGCAGCGCGTGCGTCTGTCCGATGGTCGCGAAGGTTGGATTAAAGCGGGTAATATTTCTAGAGTCCAGTAAATATTTAGAAGGGTTAGGTTTTCTAAATCTACCCCTTTCCTTAATCAGTAATTGGACAAAGTTAATACTAAATCCGTTGAGTAACGCACAGAAAACGGGTTTCTCGGAGAAACCCGTTTTCTACTAATGCAATAGGCACTCTTGCATTAGATAATCAGTCTTTAATAATCGAATTTGGTATGATTAATTCTGTCTGGGTACTTAATCACTACTTCAAGAACGATTATCGCGATTAACTTTTCTAATTAACCAATAACTTGCTGCTAAAGCTAAGGTTCCCACGGTGAGGGCAATTAAATCATCTTTACTGTATTTGTTGGGATCGAAAATAATAATTTTTCGAGAGATGGCAATTAAAGCCGTAACTACGACTAATTCAACCTGTACGATGTGTTTTCTTAAGTAAGCAGTGACGTTTTCTAATAACTCTAAGGCAATCAAAATATTGAGAAATAATCCGAAGATTTCAATTAAAGTTTTGCTAAAAAAACCGACGGGTTCCGTAGTAAATAAATCTTGGATTAGAATAACTACTAGATCATAAAGAGAAACAATAATAACAACAATTAAGGCTACGGATAAAACCTTAGAAACTAAGTTTTCAATGACATGAATCGACCTCATGAAATTTTCATCGCGCCATTGTTGACCAAAATTGATAAGTAGTTTCCGTATCTGTTTGAGCATGATCGATTAAGTAAAAAGTAAAAATTATTATTGTATTTGACTGCTAATTGTTCTATTTAGTTAACAAGTAAGCTGATCCCCCCTTAATCCCCCCTTGATAAGGGGGGTGCTGATCCCCCCTTGATCTCCCCTTGATAAGGGGGGCGCTGATCCCCCCTTGATCCCCCCTTGATAAGGGGGGTATCTGACAATTTTTAACATCTAAGTAGGGAGGCACAATTATTTGTAGGATGGGTTAGCGGTAGCGTAAACTATGCCGTCGTTGGGTTTCATGCTTCAACCCAACCTACGTTCATCGTTATATTAAATTCCACCCACCCACTTACTTACTTAGAAATAATTTTACTTGAAGAAGGCTTCCCTAGAAAAAAAATCTAGGTGCGATCGCTATTAAGTCAACCGCACCCCAAACTAATACAAATGCTCACATTTAGCTGACATCATCGTGAGCGAAACGATTATACAGGAAGTCGAGGGCATAGTTACGCAGACGATAATATTCCGGATCCTCCATAATTCTTTCCCGATCGCGGGGACGGGGGAAATGAATATTCATCACTTCGCCGATTTTTGCTTCCGGTCCATTGGTCATCATTACCAGCTTATCAGCGAGGAAAAGAGCCTCATCGATATCATGGGTAATCATCAACACCGTACAGCGTTTATCTTGCCAGATTTTCAGCAATTCTTCCTGTAATTCCTCTTTGGTAATCGCATCTAAAGCACCGAAAGGTTCATCAAGAATCAACACCTCCGGACGGATAGAAAGAGCGCGAGCGATCGAAACCCGTTGTTTCATCCCCCCGGAGATTTGGGGAGGGGTTTTGTCCATAGCTTCGGTTAAACCCACCATAGCTAAATGTTCCCGCACGATCGAGCGTTTTTGCGCTTCTGGAGCATTGGGAGACACCGCATCTACCGCAAGATAGACATTTTCAAAAACGCTTAACCAAGGCAACAAAGCATAGTTTTGAAACACTACCATGCGATCGGGCCCGGGTTTAGTAATTTTCTTACCGTTAACTTTAACGATGCCATCGGTGGGAGAAGAAAAACCCGACACCATATTTAATAGGGTCGATTTACCGCAACCGGAGTGACCGATCACACAGATAAATTCACCTTCATTGATGCTGAGATTAACATCCTTAAGGACGGTGTAGGGGCCTCTAGCAGTGGGATAAACCTTAGAAACTCCTTCAATGGTCACAAAAGCTTCTTTACTGGGGGCCTGGGTTGCCCGGTTAACTGTGTCAGTGGTGGTGTACATGATTAGTCTTTGGGGGAAATTAGTTAATAGGGGCAATGACTGGAGATAATTGGCTAATAATTATCCCCTTAGTCGATTTTTAGGCAATTTTGCGAGATTCACTGGCACTAGGACGAGCATCAATAGCCACTTCGGCCATGGTGACGTTTTGTTTGATCTCTAAACTATTGAGATAACCGATCGGATCCTCGGCATCAAACTCGATACCATCGAATAAAAGGATCGGTGTGCGACGATATTTAATATCCCCTAGACCCAATTCCCGGGCCGCGGTACTGAAGACACCCACCCGACAGACGCGTTCGAGAATTTCTACCCAGTTACGGGGGAAAGGAATGTGGCCCCAGCGTGCCATTTGGGTCATCATCCAGAGGTGTTCCGTGCGACTGGGACGATTTACCCCATCTCCATAGAACAGATGGTGTGCATATTCTTTCATCGGTTGATCAATACTGCACGCGTAGGAGTTGGGATCACCCAGTTGGATATAATCAATATTGGTACTAAGATACTGACGACTGGCGAGGATTTGACGAATTTCTTCCTGATTCCCTTCCTCGGCACAGTAGCGACAACCTTCCAGCAGTGCTTTGACTAAAGCGACATGGGTATTAGGGTATTTATTGGCCCAATCTTCCCGGACTCCCAGGGCCTTACCCGGGTGGCCCTGCCAAATTTCTAAGTCGGTAGCGACAGTGTAACCGATACCCTCCATGGCAGCCCTGAGATTCCAGGGTTCACCCACACAGTAACCGTCAATACTACCGGTTTTCAGGTCGGCTACCATTTGGGCTGGGGGAATAGTTTCGAGGTGAACGTCTTTATCGGGGTCAATTCCCGCTGCCGCTAACCAGTAACGTAGGAGCAAATTGTGCATCGAGGAGGGGTGAACAATGCCAAAAATATGGCGCTGCTCCTTCGATTCCAATAGCATCTGTCTTAAGGCGTTACCGTCAATCACCCCCTCGTCATAGAAGCGTTTAGCGAGGGTGACACCGTTACCGTTACGAGTCATAGTCAGGGCGCTGACAATCGGCAAAGGTTGATCTTGATAACCACCGACGGTTAACCAGGTGGGCATTCCTGAAGGCATTTGCGCCCCGTCGAGGAATCCCCCTGCGATCCCATCCACAACCCCTCGCCAACTGGTTTCCCGGACTAAATTCACCTCATCTAGACCATGTTTAGTGAAGAATCCCTTTTCTTTGGCCACTGCTAGGGGCGCGCAAGCGGTGAGGGGAACAAAACCGATCTCTAGATTGACTTTTTCTAAACCGTGACGAGCAATAACTTCGACTTTGCGAGCGCGTAGTTTTTTGATCCGTTTTTGTTGGTTGAGGAAATAGATAATTTCGCTCCGGAGACTGTAGTAACTGGGGTGTTCCACCACTTCCATGCGTTTGCGGGGACGGGGGATATCTACTTCCAAAATACCGCCAATTTTTGAGCCAGGACCGTTGGTAAGCATGACGATGCGATCGGATAATAGCACCGCTTCATCCACATCGTGCGTCACCATTACCGAGGTCATTTCGTATTCTTCGCACAGCTGCATTAACTGTTCCTGTAGATTACCTCTAGTCAGGGCATCTAACGCCCCAAAGGGTTCATCTAAAAGTAGGACTTTCGGACGGATGGCTAGGGCGCGAGCGATCGCTACCCGTTGTTTCATCCCCCCCGATAATTCGTTGGGACGTTTATCCACTGCATGACGAAGATTGACCAGATCGATATATTTTTCGACTTCAGCTTTTCTTTCGTCTTCTGATAGTTGGGCGAGAACTTGATCGACGGCTAGAGTGATATTTTCTTTGACGGTTAACCAGGGTAAAAGGGAATAGTTTTGGAAGACTACCATGCGATCAGGCCCCGGTTTTTTAATGCTTTGACCTTGCAAAGTAACCACTCCTTCCGTGGGCAAATCTAAACCAGCGATCATGTTTAAGAGGGTGGATTTTCCGCAACCAGAGTGACCGATAAGGGAGATAAATTCCCCTTTTTTTATCTGTAAATCGATCCCTTTTAAGGCCACATATTCACCGCCACTACTAAGGGGGAATACTTTATCAATGTTATCGACAGCAACAAACAAACTCATAGTTTTTTCTCCTTAAATTGACTCAAGTTTCAGTTGTTTGAAAATGGGGAAAGTTTCCCCATTTATTCCCTATTGACGAACGATTTGATTTTGTAACCAAGCCATAAAGCGATCGAGTAATAAACCCACACCACCGATATAAAACAGAGCGAGAATAATATCACTGATGTAGTTATTTTGGTAGGCATCCCAGATAAAGAAACCGATACCGACAATACCCGACATAACGATTTCAGCCGCGATAATCGCTAACCAAGCTAAACCGATCGCAATTCTCAAACCAGTGAAGATGTAGGGAAGTGCCGAGGGAATTAATATCTTGAAAAAGAATTTTTGGTTGGACAATTGCAAGACTTGTTTAACGTTGATATAGTCTTGGGGAATTTGTTGGACACCGACAGTGGTATTAATCAAAATTGGCCAAACTGCGGTGATAAAAATAACGAATAAAGCAGCAGGTTGGTTTTGTTGTAAAGCGGCCAAAGATAGGGGAACCCAAGCAAGAGGAGGAACTGTTCTCAGGAATTGAAAAAGGGGATCGAGTGCCTTATTTAAGAAGGGATTAACCCCAACCATAATTCCAACTCCAATACCCACCACTGCGGCAAAAGAATAACCGATTAATACCCGTTTTAGACTTTCGAGAGTTTGCCAGAATAGTCCCTTATCAATACCTCCACGATCAAAGAAAGGATACATTAAATAGGTGCGGGTACGCTCATTAGTAATAATGTCCGATGGCGGCGGTAATTTAATTAATCCCACCATAGACATTAACTGCCATAAAATCAGGAAAAATAAAATACCCACAATCGGAGGAAGAATATCCCCAGAATGCTTTTTCCAGAATTTACTAAAGTTGAAACCACCCTTGCTTGTTCTGCTGACGCTAGTTGCCATTTTGCCGTTTTCCTTTGTTGAAGATAAAGTTACTTGATTGGAAAGAGAAGAAAACACTTTTGGGATTAATAGACTAGATATTTTATGCACCTAGCCTATCGGGAAAAACTCCCTATTTTTTAATCGCCAAACTATCGAGATAAGCTTGGGGATTAGCGGGGTCAAAAGTTTTGCCATCAAAGAATTTCTCCACACCGCGGGAGGTACTGGTAGGAATATCAGCTGCGGGAACCCCTAACTCTGTGGCTGCCGCTTTCCAAAGATCCTCGCGGTTAACTTTGTCGATTAATGTTGAGGCAGTGGTTAAAGTTTCTTTCGGCAAGAAACCCCAACGAACACTTTCGGTTAAAAACCAGAGATCATGACTCTTATAGGGATAGGAAACGCTACCGGCGGGATCTTTCCAGTAGAAAACCCCTTTATTTTTGTCGGTGATTTCCGGTTTACCGTCACCCATTTTCTGCATCCCTTTGAGGGGACCGGCGATAATTTCTTCTTTGAGGTTGAAATAAGCCGGTTTAGCGAGAATTGCCGCCGCTTCTGCCCGATTTGCCTCTTGATCGAGCCATTGCTGCGCTTCCATAACTCCTTTTAATAGTGCCTTAGTAGCTTTCGGGTTTTTATCCACCCAATCGGCGCGGATAGCGAGGTATTCTTCTGGGTGATAGGGCCAGATTTCTGCGGTTAAAGCTGACATAAAACCGATATTATCAGCCACAATTCTCGCTGGCCAAGGATCGCCGGTACTAAACGCATCCATGGTTCCCGTTTTCATGTTGGCCACGGTTTGGGCTGCGGGTACGGCAATTAGGTTAATATCCGTATCGGGGTTAATACCACCGGCGGCTAACCAGTAACGAATCCAGAAGTCTTGATTAGCTTTCGGGAAAGTATAGGCGGCTTTGAAGGGAGTTCCCGTCGTTTTCATGGCGAGGATGTAATCTTTGGCGGGTTTTAGGTCTAAACCGATATTTTTGCCTTCGTGTTTACCTGCGATCGCAATTCCGTTACCCTGGGTGTTTAACTGCGCTAACACATACATGGGGACTTTAACGTTATTTTTGGTGATTAGTCCCTCGGAAATTAGGTAAGGCATGGGCATTTGCCACTGTCCCCCGTCAATTCCGCCCGCATCTGCCCCAATTTCGACGTTATCTCTAGCGGATCCCCAGTTTGCTTGTTTGGAGACTTCCACATCGGGCATCCCGTGTTTAGCAAAAAAGCCTTTTTCCTTGGCAATAATTAAAGGTGCGGCCTCAACGATAGGAATATAACCTAATTTAATTTTGGTGGTTTCGGGGGCCTCTCCGGGAGCCACCGCAACGGGAGAAGCAACCGGGGAAGCGGGCGCGGTGGTGCTGGTTCCACCCGTACTGTCGGGGGGATTACCCACACAACCTTTGAGGACAACAGCCCCTGCCGCTGAAACTGCCGCCGTGGTTAAGAATTTCCGTCTCGAAAATTTTGACATAGAATCTCCTACCTGCTTGCTAAAGCAAATATGTGTGCTGAATTATGGGTAAAGGAATCCCTCGCTAAACTTCCCTTCTAGCCCGTGCTATAGAAATTTAGCTATGGAATATTGAGTCTCGATTGAACTTAATAAATAAGTCTAGCGGAATTTGGAAAAAATAATTAATCTGAGCGAGAATTTTATGTACAAAAATTTAATTCGATTGATAAGGATTAATTAAGACCATTGATATATCTAGCTTCTAGCCACTTAAAAAGGTTTCCGTAGGGCGCTGGAGCAGGGGTGATGGGGTGATGGAAGTGGGAAAGTGGGGAATTGGGGAAGTGGGGAGGTGGGGAAGTGGGGAAGTGGGGAGGTGGGGAATTGGGGAATTGGGGAAGTGGGGAAGTGGGGAAGTGGGGAGGTTGGGGAAGTGGGGAATTATGAATTATGAAGTGGGGAGGTGGGGGAGTGGGGAAGTGGGGAGGTTGGGGAAGTGGGGAGCAGGGAGGTGGGGAGAAACAATAAAATGAGCCAAGGGTGAGTTTTAGGAATGCGGCTCCTTCCGGCTTGGTAGAATAGACAATATGCTTTCACCCCAAAGTAATGACCAGATCTAAAAAGCCGAAATCACCGAACTCCTCTGATTCGCCTACCGCTCCTTCCTTGGCTCTGTCTTCCCTACATTTTCGTCTCCAAGCTTTAGAGGAGGAGCATCAGTGGCTCCTCAAGCAGATTGGCAGAAAACGCAACGAACTGAAGAAATTCCTCGACCAGATGCGTTCCCTGGCCACGGAGATTTTCCAGAGAGGGCAACCCCTCTATCAAAAACTTAGCGACCTCGACCGCGAAATACACGCCCTTTTTGACGAAATCCTCACTGCTAGAAAAATGGGGCAGCAGACAAAAAAAAGGATTCTCGGAATTTACGAGACACTTCAGTTAACGGGGGTGATTAGCCCAAAATTTGACGATGGAGATGAAGAACTTGACGAACTTTTCGGAGACGAAGAACCAGAAGGAGCATCGGAGCAATCCGCGCAGGATTTCTTCTCTGGGGAAGACTCCTATGGCCGTCACGATGATGGAACAGAGCTATCACCTGAAAGCTCGCCTAAATCTCCTGAATCTAGACAAATACGCCGCACTTTCCTGAGAATGGCCGAGATTTTTCACCCCGACAAGGTTACGGATCCCGAAACTCGGATGCGTCACAATGAGATCATGAAGGAGGTCAACCGTGCCTATAAGGAGGGAGATATTGCTAAACTGCTCGAAATCGAACGACAGTATCAAATGGGGGACTCTTTCGCGGTTGAAGGCTCATCGGAAAGCGACCTCCAACGACAGTGCGAGAGGGTTGAAACCAATAACGAACTACTTAAAAAGCAATACGAGAACCTGAAAAGAGAACTGCGCTCGGTGCGAAATACCCCGGAAGGCGAGATGGTGAGGGCCAGTCGCGCTTGTGAGAAGGATGGCATCGACCCGATTGAGCAAATGCTAGAGGAGATGAAATTACAAGTTCAATCCACCGAAAAAATCTATAATTTTGTCCGTGACTTCCGCGATAAAAAGATAACGGTTAAAGAGTTTCTGCGCGGACCGGTCAGGATGGGCAGAAGCCCGGAAGAGATGGAAGACATTCTTGATCAACTTCTGCAGCAACTTCGCACAATCAGCCGTTAAAGAGAGAAAGCCAATATTTAGGCAAGATTTTGAGAGAATCGTCGTTCAAAACCTTGCGTCTTCATCGGCCCGTGTCCTGTAGGGGCGAAGCATTCGGGCAATAACCTATCGGTGAAACCGTAGATTTTCTATCCGAATGCTTCGCCCGTACTTTTTGCCGCAGACCCTATTTAGGGTATGCGGCAAAAAGTTTTTCCTGGGGGCCGAGTGTAGGGTTTTACCTAATTTTTAAATCCGTTGAGTAACCCACAGAAAACGGGTTTCTCGGAGAAACCCGTTTTCTACTTATGCAAACGACAAAAGGGGGAATAAATAATCAGGATTAAGCTTTTGTTACTCCCAATCAACCTTTTTTAAACCACGCCTTAAGTCTCACTAATTTCTTGTCGTGGGTCATCCTTGGGTGGATGGAGTTGGCCCGCTATCCATTGCCGTCGGGCATTCTGGATAAAGGGTTGAATATGGTCGATCGAAAGAGGGGCGGAACTGAGGAGTTCGGGATAGTGACAGTATTCACACCGGAACCTAGCGCGTTGTCGAACAATATGGTAGAGCGATTTAGGAATGACCATTTACTCTGGCGGCAATGACAGCGTTGATGTAGCTGAAAATTTGGTCGAGTTCGCCAATCGCTTCTAGCTCAAGGACTTCCTCCGGGGTGAGATCATCAGCTTTTTTCTTGTCAAGAAGCGTCTGCATCCGATCGCCCAGTTCATCTGTAAATTTGAATAGGGTGAGATTATTAATCTGTTGCACCCGCAATCCTTTGGGAATCAGGCCAGAGGGTTTGACAAGAGCGCTCATGGTTGTAGCTGGCTTTTTGAGCAACTTTACTGCCCATAATATAACACCACCTTCCCAACTGATAACCGATAATTCTTTCATTGCCTTAATAAAATTTAACATTAACGCCATTTTCTCAAAAAAATCGACCCGCCCTTAGGCGGGAAAGAAAAGAAAAAAGAAAAAATAGGGAATGAGGGTAAAAGGGGAAAAAAAGGGGAAAAGGGTTACAGAGTCCTCCCGGCACCGCACACCACCCGAAAACCGATGTTGAAGTCGTTGACGATGAAGCCGCGCCTACCGAGTCTGAAGCGGTAAGCGGAACGGCAGTACTTAGGATTGCCGGACCAACAACCGCCCCGCTGAGGAGAACGATTATCATCCCCATTTTCTATCCAAGCACTGCCATCCGTCGGCGCACCGTCATAGTTATCGTGCCAAGTATCGGCGCACCATTCCCAGACATTGCCGTGCATATCGTACAGTCCGAAGGCATTGGGGGGAAATTGTCCCACAGGAGTCGTTTGTTGTCGATATTCTCCTTTGTATTCATCGGCGTAGGTTTCGCTGGACCTGTAGTTGGCCAATTCCCCGGTAATGGTTTCCCCAAAGTAAAACGGGGTGGTGGTTCCAGCACGACAAGCGTACTCCCATTCTGCTTCACTGGGTAGTCGGTATTCCCGAACCGTTAGTTTTGATAATCTCGCACAGAACTCGATCGCCTCGTACCATTTGACTTGTTCCACGGGACGGCGATCGCTATCGGGACGGTCTTTAAAATAGGCTGGGTTGAAATAAAGGTCTTGTTTAACTTTTAAATCCGTGCGAGAGGCGATCGCTTTCCACTGGGCCTGGGTGATAGGATATTTACCCATAAAGAAGGGTGGGACAGTTACGGACTTGCGCTCTGATAATGTAATTATGGCTCGTCTGATTCTTCTACAGAGCGACTGTCTGGCTGGGATATTATTCCTACCACGACAGGCGTACGCCCATTCCAGTCTTTTGATCTCCCATTCCGCATCAAATTTTTTAAGCAGTCTTTCGATATTAAATATTTTTACCAGTCTTTCGATTTCCTAGTCTTCCGTTCCCATCGTGAAAGTTCCCCCCGGGATGGCGACCATTTCTAAGGTGATGCCGTTGCCCAAATCTTGGGCGAAATATGAGGCTTCTGCCTTTTCTCGTTCGACTTCCTGACCTTTGGCATTTACTTTTACCACATCAAAATCAAATGTCATTGTGTTGATTTCCCCTAAATGTTATCTCGCTTGCCTTTAGCCAAACTTTCTAATTCCACTATCTTTCCCTCGACATCAAGCCACTACAGTGGCACCCCTGAGATAATCTTCTAGTTGGCGATCGTTATCGTGACTGAGATTGCCTAGAGGTAAAGTTTCGACGCTAAAAGCTCTCACCTCACTAACTTCTAATGTATCTTTGATCTGAAAATTCCCCGCCGCTGTCACTTCAATTAACAATGAAATAGAGTGAATGCGCGGATCACGCTCAAAAGAGGAATAAACCCCGACTAAACGCCCTAAACTGACTAAATTTAATCCTGTTTCCTCTTTTAATTCCCTTTGAGCAGTATTAAAAATATCTTCCCCCCAATCGATCATTCCCCCCGGTAGGGCCCATTTGCCGGTGTCTCTGCGTCGGATTAAAACAATTGTACCATCAGCAAGCAGCGGAATTATTGTCACCCCAGTTACAGGATGACGAAAGATAATTCCCATCACACTTTTAATAAAATGCCAAACACGATCCATAGGAATTAGGAGATAGGGAGATAGGGAGATAGGGAGATAGGGAAATTTTAACTAATACCCCAAAACCCCAAAACCCCTAACAATATCAATCATGATCGAGAATGGCTTTAGCTTGAATTAAAGCCGATCGCACTTGTTCAAAACCTGTGCCACCATAGCTATTACGGGCCGCCACCACCTGACGAGGAGCGATCGCGTCGTAGATATCGGCCTGAAAAGCTGGATGTAATTCTTGCCATTCCGTCAGGGTTAAATCTTTCAATAACTTACCCGCTGCCAAACTGCTTTTAACGACTTTCCCGACTAAATTATAAGCTTCTCGGAAGGGAATCCCCTTACTGGCTAAATAATCCGCCACATCCGTCGCATTAGAAAAATCTTCCGCCACCGCGTTAGCTAATCGGTCGGTTTTAAATTGAATTCCGGTGGCTAAAAGTACCGTCATCGCTTGCAAACAAATCCGCACGGTTTTAACGCCATCAAATAACGCCTCCTTGTCTTCCTGCAAGTCTTTGTTATAGGCCAGGGGTAAACCCTTCATTAAGGTCAATAACGCCTGTAAATGCCCAAAAACACGCCCTGTTTTGCCGCGCACCAATTCGGGAACATCGGGATTTTTTTTCTGGGGCATAATGCTAGATCCCGTGGCACAACTATCGGTGAGAGTGATAAAACTAAATTCTTGGGAAGACCAGAGAATTATTTCTTCGCTCAAACGGCTCAGGTGGACCATAATCAGACTAGCGGCCGTCATAAATTCAATGGCAAAATCTCGATCGCTAACTCCATCGAGACTATTGTTATACACCTGCTCAAAATCGAGTAAATTGGCGCTGTAATGACGATCGATGGGAAAAGTCGTCCCCGCTAAGGCCCCGCATCCTAGGGGCGAAATATTAGTCCTGGCGCGAATTTCCCCTAATCTTTGGTGATCCCGTTCGGCCATTTGAAAATAAGCTAGGAGATGATGGGCTAAACTAATCGGTTGGGCGCGCTGTAGGTGGGTATAACCGGGGATCAGGGTTTCTAGATGGTTTTCAGCGTGATTGACTAAAGCTTGCTGAAAATTGCGAATTTCTTGCCTAATATCATCGATTTGTTGTCTAAGATACAGACGAATATCCGTTCCTACCTGATCATTCCGCGAACGGGCCGTGTGCAGTTTTTTGCCCACATCTCCCACAATCTCGGTTAAACGACGTTCCACGGCAAAATGCACGTCCTCTTGATCGATGCCGGGGTTAAAGTTGCCGGTGCGATATTCTTGACGAATTTGTTCCAATCCAGAGACGAGACTATCTGCTTCTTCGGGGCTGATAATACCCGTATAGGCGAGCATTTTAGCGTGAGCGATCGATCCGGTGAGATCATACTCGATTAATTCGATATCAAAGCCAATACTGGCGTTAAATTCTACGATCGTAGGATGGAGACTACCTTCAAAGCGATCGCTCCAAGTTTTCTTTGCTGTCACTGTTTTCGTTAGATGATTGTGGATAAAGTTAACTAAAATATGCTGAACAATTTTTAGGGATAATCCGGCGCTGATAGCATTACCGCTTCAGGTTAGAAAAATCTCCAACTCTACAAACATAAGAATAGCAAGAATTGCTCGCTCTGGCTGAAGGCTGATAGGCGAAAAGCTAATAAGAAGTAAAACCTCGAAACATATAACCGACAATCAAACCGATTAATAGGGCCCATGCTTGCCCAGTTTTGACGAAATTTGAGAAGGATTTCTGGACATTCCCGATGATATCCACGTCTTGCTCCGAAATAGTCATCAAGACATTGGTGAGAGGCGAAAAGTCGATCGAGACAGATAGATGATGGAAGATGTCGATCACGATGGCATTCCTCAAAAACGAAAATCTACAGAACAAGTTAACATGAAAACGACTAAATTAAAACCACTTTTGTCTCCCTGGTGCTGAGTTGGAGGGGAGGTCACTTTCAAGATGATTGAGATTGCTGGTAATAGGCTAATAGTAAATTACCCGCTTTTGCTAAATCTTGCCCAAAGGCGATAATTCCTTCTTCATGACCACTCATCACTAAAATTTGTTGCTCCTCTAGACGATCTTCTTGACATAAACGGATAATTTCTGCGGCCATTTCTGGGGTTCCATAGGCGATATTTTCTTGGGTGGTCGGCACTCGATACATCAAATTTTGCCACAGGGGGCGATGATGAATATGAATCACCCCATTAATCTGGGGATTCGCTTCATAAATCGCTGCATGGGTGAGAGTTTCTGAAGAAGCGGCAATTGTTCCCCGACAAGTGACACTATTTTCTTTCCAATCGTAGTCTATAACTGTGGTGTAATGGGATTCATTTAATACTGGAATTCCCCCAGTGTTAGTGCCAGAAATAATGATTTCTTTGTCTATTTTTCCTCGTTGACTCACATTCCCAAAACCGATTCCGTTATCGTATTGACCGATTAATCCCAGTCGATAGAGGCGATTGCGCCAATAATTTAATTCTGCAATCTCTAAGCTTATTAAGGGACGGTCAGGAATCCAAGTACAATCGTATTTAACATAGCCTTCATCAATCATAGATTTTTCTGAAAATATTCGGGATAATTTTGACAAACTTTCTCCACAAAGTCCTGGAGAGGATAGGAAATATTGGCGATATAATTATCTTTAACTACTTGGGAGAATAGGGGTAAAACTTCTGTATCTAAGGCGGGGTTAAATAACTCGATCGGCAGGATTAAATCAGACCCTTCCCGCACATCAATGGTCTCAAAATTATCGGCTACAATTAACCAAAGAGGACGCACCCAAAGAGCCGAACGACTTTCGATCACTTGAATTACTTCTCCGTATAAAGTTCGATTTTTGCAGAATAAACTAACAATTTGATGGGGAGTAAATGTGTTCATAGACTCTCATACATGGCAATTAAATTGGGAAATAATTAAGTTTTCAGGAATAACAAAGTAGAGAAATTAGCTGAAGGTTGACCAGCTTTTTTTAGTGATTACTGAAGCAGAAACCCTTAACTCAAATCTGATGATCATTAACATTCCCATCGATAGCAGAAATTTTCCTTTTTGCGATAAGTATATCCCATTTTGACATAGATTGTAATAAACTGATTTATTATCAAAATAAAAATTTATAATTGTTGTCTGTTAAGATAAAATTAATAGTTTGAACTCTATGTGTGATAATTTTTGCTTATGGAACCCTGAAGTGCTTATTGGGCAAAACTTTTAGGACTATTTTGCGGATATTCTATCGGTATAGACCTCGTTTCCACACAGAAACCAGAAGAGCCGTCAAATTTCCTCAAGATGGCAAAAAAGGCAGCGACTTGTTTAGGTCTTTAACAGTAAGAATTTGTCCATTAAAAGATTGAGAGATAAGCTCTTGACTGGTATATCGCGAGGATCTAAGCAGCGTTCTTACCTCGTCTGTTGTGTAGGGTTTTTGGGATAATTCAAAAAACCTAAAAAAAATACTTAGTGAAAGAATGAGGATGATTAGTAATACATTTATGCTAAAATGTTTTTTTGTTCTTAGAGATTGAGGTTTTAAACTCATATGTCGGCTCCTCTCGACTTTGTGTGATAATTTTTGCTTATAGAATCGTGAAATGCTTATCGGGCAAGACTTTTAGGGCTATTTTGCGGATATTCTATCAGTACCAGAAGAGCCTCATGTTTATTTACTTACTCTTATTTAGACTGAGTTTACAGTGATCCTAGCATATACTAACTCCTAAAGCGTAACCGTTCAGGAGGGTAAAGGTATGATAGCATCAAATGCTATGGATGAGAAGCACTTAAGGGAGAAATACGAAATAGACGACGATGATTGGGAAAGAACTTCAAGGCGAGCGCATCGTTTTGTAGATTGGAACCTCGGAGCGAAACCCAACACCCAACACCTAAATCTGTCTGAATGAGCGCTCGCTATTTCCCTCTTCCCATTGCTTTTTGTTGGGTTTCCTTACGTCAACCCAACCTACAGTAATTGTTATGAT
>NZ_SFBV01000211.1:0-3093 GCF_007095585.1 Microcystis sp. M_OC_Ca_00000000_C217Col | reverse complement strand
CCATTTATGAATGTTTGAATGATGCCCATTTGAAACATAAAAAAGAACTGGATTCCTTGCTGACTCTACGATTTCAGAAGTTTAATAAATCTCAGATTATGAACGTCTAAAGTATAGCACGATCTTTCAGTTATTAATAAAGTAAAGTGGCTCTTCTGGTTTCTGTGTGGAAACGAGGTCTATACTGATACTTTCTTCCGCAAAATAGCCCTAAAAGTATTGCCCGATAAGCATTTCACGATTCCATAAGCAAAAATTATCACACAAAGTCGAGAAGAGCCGTAAAGTGCGGTAAATTTCTGAACTATGGTAATGATCTTGATGTCTGAGATTCATATTTTCTACTTAAAAGAGAGGAAGTGAGGGATTTCCACCACCACTCCAGGGAAACCAAGGAGAGCGAGCATGGAGTGGTAAGAACTAAGAGTTTGTCTCACTTCTGACTCCTTTCCTTCACCACTAACTCTTTGATCCCGAACTGACATTAGCAATACTACCAAAAAGGTTCGGATACCTACACTATCAAGAAAGCGGGGTTATTTTGCACTATAGAGATAACAAAGGAACTGATAGGGGTGGGTATCGCCTAAAAACCGAGTACAGTTCCGATTCTAGAAGTCACTATAAGTTGTATCGGAGCAGCACAAAGATTATGGGAAAAGTAGTTGGAATTGACTTAGGGACGACTAACTCCTGCGTCGCGGTTATGGAAGGGGGTAAACCCACCGTTATCGCCAACGCCGAAGGGTTTAGAACTACGCCCTCAGTCGTCGCCTACGCCAAAAGTGGCGATCGCCTAGTAGGACAAATCGCCAAACGTCAAGCGGTAATGAACCCGCAAAATACCTTTTATTCCGTCAAACGCTTCATCGGCCGGAAATTCAACGAAGTTACCAACGAAGCCACAGAAGTATCCTACAAAACTCTCCAGGACGGCAACGGCAACGTTAAATTAGACTGTCCCGCCCAGGGCAAACAATTCTCCCCCGAAGAAATTTCCGCCCAGGTACTGCGGAAACTGGTGGAGGATGCCAGTAAATACCTCGGCGAAACCGTTACCCAAGCAGTCATCACCGTACCCGCTTATTTTAATGACTCCCAACGTCAAGCCACCAAAGATGCCGGGAGAATTGCTGGGGTTGAAGTTCTCCGCATTATCAACGAACCCACCGCCGCCTCTCTTGCCTACGGATTAGACAAAAAAGCTAACGAAACCATTCTCGTTTTTGACTTGGGTGGGGGAACCTTTGACGTATCGGTTCTAGAAGTGGGTGATGGTGTCTTTGAAGTTCTTGCTACCTCTGGAGATACTCATCTCGGTGGTGATGACTTCGATAAAAAAATCGTCGATTATCTAGCCGGAGAATTCAAAAAAGTTGAAGGAATAGATCTCCGTCAAGATAAACAAGCCCTGCAACGTCTCACGGAAGCGGCAGAAAAAGCCAAAATTGAGCTTTCTAGCGTTACCCAAGCGGAAATTAACCTGCCCTTTATCACCGCTACCGCCGAAGGACCAAAACACCTAGATACCACTTTAACTAGAGCTAAATTTGAGGAAATTTGCGCCGATTTAATTGATCGCTGTCGGATTCCCGTCGAAAACGCCATCCGTGATGCCAAAATCGATAAATCTGCCCTCGATGAAGTGGTTCTCGTCGGTGGTTCAACCCGGATTCCCGCCGTCCAGGAATTAGTTAAAAAAGTTCTGGGCAAAGATCCTAACCAAAGCGTTAACCCCGATGAAGTGGTAGCCGTCGGCGCCGCTATTCAAGGTGGTGTTCTCGCCGGTGAAGTCAAAGATATTCTTCTGCTTGATGTTTCGCCCTTGTCTTTGGGTGTGGAAACCCTCGGCGGTGTGATGACGCGGATTATTCCCCGCAACACCACTATTCCCACCAAAAAATCGGAAGTTTTCTCCACGGCAGTGGATGGACAAACTAACGTGGAAATCCACGTCCTGCAAGGGGAACGGGAAATGGCCAAAGATAACAAGAGTTTGGGAACTTTCCGACTCGATGGCATCCCTCCCGCTCCTCGTGGTGTGCCTCAAATCGAAGTGGTTTTCGACATCGATGCTAACGGTATTCTCAATGTCACCGCTAAGGATAAAGGTACAGGAAAAGAACAATCGATCAGCATCACCGGCGCTTCTACCTTGCCCCAAAATGAAGTGGAACGCATGGTAAATGAGGCAGAATCGAACGCCTCGGTGGATAAGGAACGTCGCGAACGCATTGAACGCAAAAATCAAGCTGATTCCCTGGTTTATCAAGCTGAGAAGCAGTTGGAAGAGTTAGGCGATAAGGTTCCCCCATCCGAGAAAAATAAAGCCCAAGGGTTGATTAAAGACCTGAAAGAAGCGATCGCTCAAGACGATGATGGTAAGATCAAAACCATCCTACCGGAATTACAACAAGCCCTCTACGCGATCGGTAGCAGTATGTATCAGCAAGCGCCCCCTAGCAATCCCACCGGTGGCAATGATAACAATGGCCCCTCTGGTGGTGCTGGTGGTGGCGATGATGTCATCGATGCGGAATTCTCCGACGCTAAATAAAAATTAAGTTCTTAGCTTCGGGAAGGACACAAGTTACCTTGTGTCCTTTTTTTGTTGCAGCTTTCTTAAAGATAAACCACATCAGGGTTTCCCTACGTCAACCCATCGCTACCAAGATAACTAAACAAGCATAAATCGACTAAATCCTTATCTGGCAAGAGATTTAATTGATTAGTTCGCTCTAGACAAAAAACAATTAACAAAAATCGCTAAATGCCTTTCTATATAAGGGTTCCATCCCTTATAACCCCTGTCCATTGCATAACACAAACCGAAGAGCCGTTAAAGTAATAACTGGTTAACTGAATACTGGTGTTATCTTGAACTACTCCAATTAAGTCACTTCCTTGATAGATGGCTGTATCTAAAGCAGAACTACCAGCCCAATCTTCTCTTCTGAGACTGAGAGAACCACCCTTGGTAGTGATTCGGTAGTAGTGGTAAGCCATCTTGCTTATCTGGACTGAGTCGTGTAGAATATTTACTAATAAAAATAATTGCTTGATAAATGTTGGGGATTTGCTTTTTATGATTGC
>NZ_SFBV01000210.1:0-9845 GCF_007095585.1 Microcystis sp. M_OC_Ca_00000000_C217Col | reverse complement strand
TCTTCCGTGAATTCTAGGTTAATCATGTTTTTAATGAGTGCTTTGCTTCTAATTATGACTCTTAAACTATATTATTGTCCTTGAGTAAAAAATGCAAGTTGTAGCCGTGCAAAGTATAGGTTCCCCCGCAATAAATTGACCTGGTGCATCTTACATTTGCAGGAATACCGACAATCAGCAATTATACTAAATCCGTTGAGTATAGGCTGCTTATAAAGGAGAGAACCTCATGCAAAAGGGGGAATAAATAATCAGTTTTTAATAACCAGATTTAGTATTGGCCTGTTGGCGAATTTTATCTTTAATATAGTCGGGAATAGGGCTGGGATTCATGCTTCTAAGGGTGAAATTAATCCTCTTTTAACCGCTTCATTTAATCCTTGAGACTTCTTTAACAAGTTTATTTGATAAATTTGCATCAATGACCAAAGTTCCGTATTTTCAAAGGTTGATAAATCTCTCTCTTGTTGTTGATTGAGCAACTCGCTTAATCTTTGATCCTGTTCTGATGCCATTTGTAATTGAGTTAATTTGATAATTTCTTCATCTGATAATGAATTTAGGGATGAGATTTTTTCGCCTTGATAATTGGGACTAATAGAAAAAGCGATCGCTTCTACTAATATATCATTAAGATCACGGTTAATTGAATGGGCTAAGGATTGAGCTAGATTAAAAATCTCATCAGGTAAAGTTAAAGTAATTGAAATAGCCATAAGCTTTTTTTATGCTGGTTTATAGAGATATTATAATTATAACTCAAATTTTTGTTACCTATAGGGATAAAATGGTTCAAAAGTAACAGAATAGCTCCTTTAAGCTTCTTTTATCAACCTCAGATTTCGAGGCAAGATTTACCGATAACTTAACTCACGGCAAACCCTGTTAACTTACGAGTTTCCAGATCGTAAAAAGCTAAAACTATATCTTCTTTAGAAATACCCTCCCTTAATAATTCCGTAGCGATACCTTCCTCTGTCCAATCCTCCTCAATATAAATCTTCTCATTTTTAATCCTAATATGGACTTGAATATTCCTGATTTTTTTCTTGCCTTCCCAACCCATAAAAAGCCAAAAATACTGATCATGTATCTCGTCAAAAACCAGACAACTTTCTTGATCTAAATTAGCAGAACCAGAAACCCATTCGTGATATTCTGTTAATACTTTTTTAATGGCATTGCGATATTTTTTTAGTCTATCCATCGTAAAATTTTCTCCTTTTCCATCTCAACAACCAGCAAAAGTAATTGATTTATTTTCACAATAGCCTGAATTGATTCTCGTTGGAAAAAATTTTCATAAATGCTGTCTTTAATGGCTAGATAAATTTGATATTCTGGTTCGGTAAGACTGATTAAATTTCGATATAAAATATACTGTCCTAAAGCTATTTCAAAATCTCTCATAGGTGAGGGACTTAAAAAGCTTTTGATTTCCACAACAATTTTACGTCCATTTCTTTCAGCAGCCAGAGGTTTTTCTGCTGCTAAATCAGCAAAAATTCAACATCTTTATATTTAATTTTATAAGGATCAGCTAAAATACTCCAACCGTCTTTAATTAAGGCATTTTTCACGGCTTCATGGTAAATATCTTTTGCTGGCATGGTTCTAAAAAAGTAATTTCATTAGTTATATTTAATTTTATTAACAATCCTAAGTCTGATAAAATCGGTGATCAAATTTAAATCAGTTATCGAGTCTGGTTCAAATTTAATTTTTGTTGATTCCCCCCTTGATAAGGGTGCTGATCCCCCCTTCGCCCATAGTAGGGTTAATTCATGAATTAACCCTACCTTGGGGGTTGATTCGTGAATCAACCCTACCTTAATAAGGATGTTGATCCCCCCTTCCCCCCTTGATAAGGGGGGTGCCGATCCCCCCTTCCCCCCTTGATAAGGGGGGTGTTGATCGCTGGGGGGATCTGAATTAACACCCACTTACTTAGGGGAGAATTGTTGATTACTTCCCTCTAGTTTTTTCGGCCCAAACTTTGCTGGGTAATCCCCAAACATAGATGAAACCTTCAGCAGCTTTATGATCAAATTGATCCTCGGCTCCGTAGGTAGCTAAATCGGGAGAATAGATAGAATTGACTGACTGACGACCGACCACTTTAGCGTTACCTTTAAACAGTTTGACTCGCACCGATCCCGTTACCTGTTCTTGGGTTTTGAGGATAAAAGCATCGATCGCTTCCTTTAAGGGACTGTACCACAATCCTTTATAAATTAACTGTCCGTAGGTATCTTCAATTCCCCGTTTATATTGGGTAACATCTCCAGTTAAAGTCAAACTTTCTAAGTCCCGGTGAGCATCAATTAAAACTAATAAAGCCGGGGCCTCGTAAATTTCTCGGGATTTAATTCCCACTACCCGGTTTTCGATCATATCTAAACGACCAACACCGTGTTTACCCACTAGGTCATTTAATTGACTAATTAGCGTGACAGAATCGAGATTTTCTCCGTTTAAACTGACAGGAATCCCCTGATTAAAACCGATATCGACGTATTCCGGCTCGTTGGGAGTATCGGCGATCGCTTTGGTCATTAAATAGATTTCTTCCGGGGGTTCCGTCATCGGATCTTCCAAGGGACCGGCTTCAATACTGCGCCCCAACAGGTTACGATCGATACTAAAAGGCGAGGATTTTTTCACAGGAGACTCGATCCCGAATTTTTCCCCGTAGGCGATGGTTTCTTCCCGGCTCATGCCCCATTCCCTGGCGGGAGCGAGAACTTTTAAACTAGGATTGAGGGTCATAATGCCCACATCAAAACGCACTTGATCGTTACCTTTGCCGGTGCAACCGTGAGCGACGGCATCGGCCCCGTATTTCTCGGCGGCCTCTACTAATAATTTAGCGATTAAAGGACGAGCCAGGGCGGTAGAAAGGGGATAACGATTTTCGTAGAGAGCATTAGCTTGAATTGAGGGAAAAGCGTATTCTTTGACGAATTCTTCTTGAGCATTGACTACTAAGGATTCGATCGCTCCGCAGCGCAGAGCCTTTTCTTGAATCGGTCCTAATTCGTCTCCCTGTCCTAAATCGGCGGCTAGGGTAATCACTTCTTCTACTCCCCATTCCTGTTTGAGATAGGGAATACAGACGGAAGTATCGACTCCTCCGGAATAAGCTAAAACCACTCTCTTGGCACGTCCCATAATTTTTTCACCTAAAAACGACTAATTGATTACTCTTTTAAGTTTATTATATATCCTGGGGATTGGATGCTTCTTTTTTAATGCTTTTTTGTTTAGTTTTTGATGAAGAAAAGGCATAGGAAGTCACGAGTAGAGAGCCAAAACTAAACGGGCAACCGGCCGCTATTTACGTTTACTGGCAGCACGACGGGGGGATTTTTTCGGAGCGGTATTTGGGGGATTATTGTTAGTTTTATCTTTAAATATTGGAATAGTAAAATGAAACTGACTGCCGTGATTTTTGCCCCGGGATTCTGCCCAAATTTCGCCGCCCCAACCATTGACGATCTGACGACAGATAGCCAGTCCTAAACCAGTTCCCCCGGCACTGCGTTGCAGGGCTCCTTCCTCTTGGTAAAAGCGATCAAAAACCTGTTCTAAACGATTGGGTTCGATCCCGCGTCCGGTGTCAGAAATGGTGACTTCTAGAGTTTTTGGCTTTCCCAAAGCGACTTCGATCGAGACATTTCCCTCCCGTCCGGTAAACTTACAGGCATTATCGAGAAGTTTGGAGAGTAATTCCACTAACCACTCGCCATCGGCTAAAACAAAGGGCAGATTAGGGGGGACAAGATTGCTAATTTTGGGGTTTTCGTTGTCGAGATTGAGGGAGTGAACGTGACTGATGGCTAATTCCACACATTCCGATAAGGATAAAGCTTCGGGATTCCAATTAACCCGGCCACTTTCTAACCTAGAAAGAGTTAAAAAATCTTGGATTAATTTACGCATTCGTTCCGCATCTTTCAGGGCAGTATCAAGCATAATTTGGCGCATTTCCGCCGGCATATCCGGTTCCGAGGCCAAACTTTCTAGACAGACTTGAATGGTGGACAGGGGGGTGCGTAATTCGTGGCCGGTAATGGCGACTAAATTAGAACGAGTGCGATCGAGGGCGGCTAATTGTTCATTTAAATCCTGTAAATTAGCGTAGGCTTCTGCTTGAATGAGAGCGACTCCGATTTGAGTGGCCACCGCGTCCACCAGGGCGACATCCTCGCTCTTCCAAGTGGTGGTATAGGGTCCACAGTGATGCAGTTCCAACATTCCCAAGAGACGGCTTTGGTAAAAAATCGGTACTAATAACCAAGAATAGATGGAACATTCCCGCACCAGATTTTGAATGGAATCCCCGGGAAGACGGGGATCGTGAATAGCGTCTTCGATTTTTAGGGATTCTCTCAATTCCAGCACTTCCTGAAACAGAGGATTATTTTTCAGGGGCCATTTTTGTCCTTTGATGGAACTAATGCCAGGGTTTAAAAATTCGTGTTCGATGGTGGCGTTAATGTCGGCTTCCTTACAACGATAGACCACGCAGCGACAGACTCCCAATCCCTCCCCCAATTTCCGCACTGCCACCTGGAGGATATCTTCCGGATCGAGGGAACGACGGATCGCCGCTGTCACCGAGTTGATCAGTCTTTCCTTGTGTTCTTTCGATGCCAAGGAACGATTGGCTTTCAGCAGTTTATACTGTCCCGCTTGCAAATAAGTGACCAATCGCTGGACAAAGGGATCCGGTTCCTCTTGATGATCCCTGTCCGTCAGTTCACAGATCAGGTATTCTTCTTGAGCGCGCCTAATTTTCTCTGCCAGTTCGGGACGATAATCGAGAATATGATTTAAGAGAATTTGGGCGGCCTGTTGACTCACATGGCGATCGCTCGTCCAAATCCCCTCAAAACGGCGATTATTATCCATAGCTGCCCTATTTTCCCCTTCGGCTACCAGATGGGTTCGTTCCCGACAGATTAAACAACTAGCATAATGGCGACTGATAACCACTAGATGCCATTCTTTGGCTAAACTGTCGTCCGGTTGAAAAGCGATCGTCTCGTAAACGTCGGAACTATGCTTAAAATCGGTTTCTGGGGCGGACAAAACGTAAACTTGCCCGCTTTTGTGGGCAATGCGTCGATAGCGATGGGCCTCTTGACGATAAAAGCGCTCACGCTGAAAACTGGCAATCACTAATGGTTGATCGTCTTCCGCTAAAACCTGATCCTCCATGGCGTGGGATAGCGCGGTCAGGGATGCTTTGAAGTACATCTGCGATCGCCATTGGGGGAGTAACTGCAACAGTTCTGTTAAAACAGAAGTTGATCTGCTCATCGATGATCTGTTTCGAGTCGAGTGTGACTAGCAAGCGCAATAGAGGGAACTAGCAATTTCTCCCTTGACCCTATCCTACAGGCTCAAGGGGACAAGAGGTGAGATCGTGATGGCCAGAAATTTAAACCGAGTGATGCCAAAAGTGAGGGAAATTATTCTAAGTAGGGAGGCACAATTATTTGTAGGATGGGTTAGCGGTAGCGTAACATGAGCGGGCGTTGGGTTTCATGCTTCAAACCAACCTACGTTCATCTTATATTTAATTCCACCCACCCACTTAGTTAACTAGATGTAGGCGACTTTCATTGCCCAAAGAATCAGAGCAATAATACTACCGATAACGATAATCGACGATATCGCCACTACTGCCGGTTTATCGGCTCCCTCGAATTTCATGATGCCACGATTTAAGTCTGACATTGCTTTTAACTCCTTTTCATGAGATGGATGTAGAAAGTATGAGACACTTTAGGATCATAAATTAGCTAACTCTCATCTATCCGTGTTATTAGAAATTGGTATCATTCGGCTGTCTTTAATCATTCTAGGCGTTCTTTTCGCCCTTGGCCTTCTCCTTGAGGCTATTTTAAGAATTGTCTTCGGGTTCGGTAATCCGCTTATTTACAAAGCTGATGCCGAAATTGGCTATCTTTTGGCTCCTAATCAACAAACGCGCCGTTTTTCCAATTTTATCGCCGTTAATCAGTATTCGATGCGCAGCGATCCGATTACACCCCAACGGCCTCCAGAGACGACGAGAATAATGTTAATCGGTGATTCGATCGCTAATGGCTCTTGGTGGACAGATCAAAAAGAGACCATTGCTGCTTTAATCACCAAAAATTTAGGCCAAAATCTGACGGGTTCAGTGCAAGTTCTCAATGCTTCGGCTAATTCGTGGGGACCACGCAATCAATTGGCCTATCTGCGACGTTTCGGCACCTTTGAATCTCAGGTGATTGTGTTATTAATGAACACCGATGATCTGTTCGCTTTAGCTCCTAGTTCGGCGGTGGTGGGACGAGAAATTAATTATCCTGATCGCCGGCCGGCTTTAGCTTTAATCGAGTTGTACGATCGATATTTTAAGCGTTATCCTCCCCTACCACCGGTGCAAGAAGGAGGCGATCGAGTGGGCAATAATTTAAACGCTCTTGCCCAAATTCAATCCCTTGCTCAGGCTAATCAAGCCCGTTTAATTATCGCTATCACTCCCCTCATTCGCGAAGCTCAAAAACAGGGGCGAGATTATGAATTGAAATCCCGTCAAAGACTAGCGGATTTCACCGGCAACCAGCAGATTTTTTATCTAGATTTTCTGCCCATTTTTCAAGCCCATCCTAATCCCGATTCCCTCTATATCGATAATATTCATCTCAGCAGGGACGGTAACGAGTTAATCAGTCAAAAACTGGCCGAGGCAATCAAAAAAGTCTTTTAATTAGGTTTGCTGAATCAGTTATCAGTTATCAGTTATCAGTTATCAGTTATCAGTTATCAGTTATCAGATGTGAGGTTTCAGATGTGAGGTTTCAGTTCACATTTTTATCAATTATCAGTTCACTATTTACTGATTACTGTTTACTGTTCACTGTTTACTGATTACTGTTCACTGAAAATACACCCCACTTCCCTAACAACCATACCAAAGCTTTTCTATCTGTTTTGCTAGGGCCAATAACTCAGAGCGATCGCTTGTATCCCTTAAGAGGGTGACATGGCCTAATTTTCGACCGGGACGGGATTTCTTACCGTACCAAAAAACGTGAGCGTCTGGAATTGCCGCTAAAACTGCTCTTTTTTCGCCATAATCACCGTCACTATCCTCAAAACCCAATAGATTAACCATGACTGCCCCGGCAGATTTTAAATCCGTGGCTCCGAGGGGCAAATTAGCCACTGCTTGCAGTTGTAGAGCAAATTGGGAGGTAAGACAGGCAGAAAGGCTGTAATGACCAGAATTATGGGTACGGGGAGCGATTTCATTAATCAATACCTCTCCCTGGGAAGTGACAAATAATTCCATCCCGAAAACACCCACCGCCGACAAACTACTTAACAGATGATGGGCGATAGATTCGGTTTGAGCCTGTAAAGATTGGTTAAGAGCGGCGGGAGCGATTACCCAGTGACAGACTTGCTCCTCTTGATGGGTTTCTACCACGGGATAGGTGACGATTTCCCCAGTTAATCCCCTAGCGGCAACGATGGCTAATTCTCGCTCGTAGGGAATATAAGCTTCTAACATCAAGTCAAGACGCTCTAATTGCGGCTTTTTGGCCTTTAATTCTTCAGGAGTGCGGATAATAAAGGTTCCTTGACCATCATAACCGTGTCGTCGCGCTTTCAGCACTAGCGGAAAAGGATAATTTTCTAGCTGGGATAAATTATCTATCGCCCAAAAATCAGGCACAGGCAACCCTAGGGAGCGTAAATAACATCTTTGCTCGTATTTATCCAATAGGGGGCGCAGATTTGCCAAACTAGGATAGAATTTCACTCCTGTGGCCGCTAATTCTTCTAGGGCATCTAAATTAACAAACTCATTTTCAAAAGTGATCAGATCACAATGTTGAGCTAGTTTTTTTGTGCCTTCCACGTCGGCTATTTCCGCAAAGACAACCCCGTCAGCTAAAGCAACGGCGGGATCGTCGGGGTGTGGTGTTTGTACAATTAGAGAAATGCCTAATTTCTTGGCTTCCTGTGCCATCATCCATGCTAATTGTCCACCACCAATAACACCAACCCGGGTTTGCATCATTGATCACATCCTAAAGATTCTGGGGTAGAGATGCCGGTTTTTGAGTTGACACCCTCGGCTCTTTCACAGAGATTTTTGATTTGTTGAGCGTCAAGCACGGCAAAACTAAAATCAGCACCGTTGATATTTACCCCCTCGAAAATGGTGCGCAGCATAATTGCTTCGGCAAAAATGGCATCGCTTAAATCGGAATTTTTAAAGGTACTCAGATAGGCTAACCCATTGGTTAAGTCCGCTCCATGAAAGTTGCCTTCGATGATAGAGGCTCCGTTAAACACTGCCCCGCGCAAATCGGCAGAGCTAAAGTTAGAATCTTGCAGATTAACGTTAGTAAATTGGGCAGATTGCAAATTTTGTCCCGAAAAATCCTTTCCTGTCAGATTCTGGTTTTCATAACTGGCATTGGCTCCTGTGACAGCAGCAGAACTGGCAGCTAAGGCATTGACAGGAGATAGGATAAATAGTAGGGCAAAAAAAGCGATCGCTAATCGAAAGATAGTCTTCATTGGCGGCAAATTCCATCAGTGGGCATTCTTGATTTTATAGCAGTAAGTCATCAGCCGTCAGCTTTCCACCGGCCGCCAGAAATTGCTGGCACACAAACCTTTATAATAGCTGTCTGAGCTTATACTGCCGTGTAATTTGGTCTAAACAAAAATATTTAAGCCACAGGCCCTCAGCTTTCAGTTAAATAAGGTAAAAGACAAAAGTTAATTAATTTTCTCTCTCCTGACTTCTATTTCTAAGGACAATTTCTGATTTATACAAGAGGTTTGATGGATACACCGCAACTTTTATTCAATGGTTTAGCCGTCGGCAGTATTATTGCTCTGGCTGCTGTCGGGTTAACCCTTACCTGTGGCATTTTGCGTCTGTCTAATTTTGCCCACGGCGATTTTATGACTTTAGGTGCTTACATAACTTGGCTGGTAAATGCACAAGGGGTTAATCTCTGGTTAGCCATGCCGGTGGGGGCAGCGGTGACAGCTATTGCCATGCTCATTGCCGAGAGATTATTATGGAAACCTATGCGCGATCGACGGGCTGACTCTACCACTTTAATTATTATTTCCATCGGTTTGGCTTTATTTCTTCGCAATGGTATTTTAATGATCTGGGGCGGCAGTAATCAACGCTACGATCTCCCTGTGATGACCGCTACAGAAATTTTTGGTATTAAAGTAGCTTTTGATCGATTGTTAGTTATTGGTTTGGCAATTATAGTTATTATTGCCCTCCATTTTTTATTACAAAAAACTAAGATTGGTAAGGCGATGCGTGCCGTAGCTGACAGCAACGATTTAGCTAGAGTAACCGGAATTAACGTCGAATGGGTTGTCTTCTGGACATGGATAATCACGGGAGTTTTAACTGCTTTAGCTGGAGGTATGTTCGGTTTAATTACTGGGGGAGTACGTCCCAATATGGGCTGGTTTTTAATCTTACCAATGTTTGCGTCCGTTATTTTAGGTGGTATTGGTAATCCCTACGGAGCGATTGCTGGGGCTTTAATTATTGGTGTTGCTCAAGAAATTAGTGTTCCCTTAATTGGTTCTGATTATAAATTAGCCGTGGCTTTATTAATTATGATATTGCTGTTATTATTCCGTCCCCAAGGTTTATTTAAAGGCACGGTTTAACAGTTATCAGTTATCAGTTATCAGTTATCAGTTATCAGTTATCAGTTATCAGTTATCAGTTATCAGTTATCAGTTATCAGTTATCAGTTATCAGTTATCAGTTATCAGTTATCAGTGAT
>NZ_SFBV01000021.1:0-21101 GCF_007095585.1 Microcystis sp. M_OC_Ca_00000000_C217Col | reverse complement strand
CTGTGTGGAAACGGGGTCTATACTGATAGTTTCTTCAGCAAAATAGTCCTCAAAGTCTTTCTAGGTAAATATTTCACGATTCTATAAGCAAAAATTATCACACAAAGTCGAGAAGAGCCTAGAATTCCGTTGGACTGATCCAAAGGCAACCCAATACAAGAGGTCAAATGGCTATTTTCCAATATCAGATTCTTGTAGGAAAGAATGAACCTAATGCTGTGGTCTGGTTTCTGAATGGCAACCAAGTAGGAGCGGATTTGCTACAAATTCTTAATGATTTGGGCTCTCAAGGTTGGGAAGTAGTTGGTATTGGGGATCTAGGTTTTGATAGTCGCTCTGAGATTGTGCTTAAGAAAACAATCTAATCATCCTTAGGTGTTCTTCGTCCCTACTTTTTCAGCAAGCCCTATATAGGGTTTGCTGAATAATGGTAAAACCCTTTTAAAATAAAGCTTTTTCCTTCTTGTAGTACATCGCTTGGTACAAAAAACAAGGGCAACAAAGCCTAAAACGACCGACTCCTGACTCCTGACTCCTGACTCCTACCCCCAGGAAAAACTTTTTCAGCAGACCCTATATAAAAAAAGGAGTGAAAATAATCACTCCTACTGATAATCAGAAGAAAAAATGGCTTAAACCTAGAGAGCGTTGGCTCCCGCTACTACTTCTAGCAATTCTTGGGTAATAGCGGCTTGACGCGCCTTGTTGTAGGTACGGCTTAAAGTCCCGATTAACTCGCTGGCGTTCTCGCTGGCGTTACTCATCGCCGTCATCCGGGCTGCTAATTCACTAGCTGCCGATTCCTGGAGGGCGCGCAGTAATTGGTTATTTAAGTACAAAGGTAGGAGAGAATCGAGGATTTGGACGGGATTCTGCTCAAAAATCATGTCTTGGGGAAAAACCTGCGCCGGTTGGCTGGCCATTTTTTCCCGTTGTACCTTAAATTTTCCTTCTTTAGTCACCAAACGGAAAATCTCGTCATCCTGTACCGCTAAACCTTGGGTAGTTAAAGGTAACAGGGTTTGAATCACCGGAGTGGAACTGATCAGGGAGATAAAACGAGTATAAACCAACTCGACTCGATCGACTGTTTCCGATAAAAATAAGGAAAGCAATTCATCCCCAATCGTGCCAGCTTCATCGGCAGTGGGAATCTGTTCGAGGTTAATAAATTTAGCGGCAATGGGAGCATTCCGGCGCTCGAAATACTGTGCCGCTTTCCGGCCGGCAATAACTAATTGATAGTTAATCCCTTGCTCTTTTAATTCATTCATCCGTTGTTCGGCACGACGGATGACGTTAGTATTATAACCGCCACAAAGACCTCGATCGCCTGTGACTATTAACAGAGCCACGGTTTTTACTTCCCGTTGGGCCAGCAGGGGTAAATTAACATAACTAAAGGCTAAACGACCTTGAAGATTATAGAGTACCTGAGCGAGGGCATCGGCAAAAGGACGGGTACAGAGAACTTGTTCTTGGGCGCGACGCACTTTTGCTGCCGCCACCAGACGCATGGCCTCGGTAATTTTTTTGGTATTTTTGACCGATTGAATTTGGTCGCGAATCGCTTTGAGATTAGGCATAATTCAGTTATCAGTTATCAGTTATCAGTTATCAGTTATCAGTTATCAGTCAAGAGTCGGGGTTTAGGAGGGAATGGAGAGGTGGGGAAACAGGGAAATGGGGAGATAGAGAAATTTCAACTCATACCCCAAAACCCCAAAACCTCAACACCCCATCCCCCAAAACCTAACCCCCATTACCAACATTCATTTACTGATTACCGAGATTATTTAAAAGCCTGTTTGTACTCGTTGATGCCATCTTTGAGCAGGCCTTCCGCTTCGTCGTTGAGTTGTTTTTCAGTGCTGACGATCTCAACGTAACGAGGTTTGCTGGTTTTCAGGTATTCCCGCAAACCGGTGCAGAAATCGATAACTTTATCGGTGGCGATATCGTCGAGATAACCGTTTAAACCGGCATAAACCACCGCCACCTGTTCCCAAACGGAGAGGGGGAAGTTTTGGGGCTGTTTGAGGATTTGACGCAGACGTTGACCGCGAGACAGTTGTGCTTGGGTGGCCGCATCAAGGTCAGAAGCGAATTGAGCAAAAGCTTCTAATTCGTCAAACTGGGCTAATTCGAGTTTTAATTTACCAGCAACTTTCTTCATCGCTTTCGTTTGAGCCGCCGAACCCACGCGGGATACGGAAATACCAGCGTTAATTGCGGGACGGAAACCAGCGTTAAAGAGGTCGGTGGAGAGGAATATCTGACCGTCAGTAATCGAAATTACATTGGTGGGAATGTAGGCAGAAACGTCACCGGCCTGGGTTTCGATAATCGGCAGGGCGGTCATGCTACCACCACCGAGAGCATCGCTGAGTTTAGCGGCGCGCTCTAGTAAACGGGAGTGGAGATAGAAAACGTCGCCGGGGTAAGCTTCCCGACCGGGAGGACGACGCATGAGCAGGGATAACTGACGATAAGCTTGAGCCTGTTTGGTGAGGTCATCGTAGATAACTAGGGTCGCTTTGCCTTTATACATGAAGTATTCGGCGATCGAAGCTCCAGTATAGGGGGCGATATACTGGAGGGTGGCGGGGTCGTTAGCGTTAGCGGCCACCACCACGGTGTAATCCATGGCGCCTCTTTGGGTGAGGGTGTCGATTACTTGGGCGACGGTGGAGGCTTTTTGACCGATGGCGACATAGACACAGATCACGTCTTCGCTTTTCTGGTTAATGATTGTGTCAATGGCGATCGCTGTTTTACCGGTTTTTCTGTCACCGATAATTAACTCCCGTTGACCACGACCGACGGGAATCATGGCATCGATAGCGGTAATACCCGTTTGCATCGGTTCACAGACGGATTTGCGAGCGACAATACCGGGGGCGGGGGATTCCACCAGACGGGTTTCGCTGGCGAGGATGTCCCCTTTACCGTCGATGGGACGACCGAGGGCATCAACCACGCGGCCGACTAAGGCATCACCCACGGGAACCTGAGCGATTTTACCGGTAGCTTTCACCGTACCGCCTTCTTTAATCCCGAAACCGTCACCCATTAACACCGCACCGACGTTATCTTCTTCGAGGTTAAGGGCGATGCCGACGGTTCCATCTTCAAATTCTAATAGTTCTCCCGACATGGCCTGTTGTAGGCCGTAGATGCGGGCAGTACCGTCACCCACTTGCAGGACGGTTCCCACGTTGGAGACCTGTACTTCTTGGTTATAGGATTCGATCTGTTGACGAATAATCGTGCTAATTTCGTCGGGTCTGATAGCTACCATAGTTTAATCTGGGAAAAAGTAAAAAATTAGAAGGTGAAAAAACGGCAAAAAAGGGAGATTAGATGACCTTAGCGCAGGGAGAGGCTGAGGCGTTGTAGTTGACCGCGAATGCTGGCATCAAAGACCTGAGAACCGACTTTGATCACCACACCACCGATGAGGCTGCCATCAACTTTGGTTTTCAGTTCGACCACATTTGCCCCGGTGAGGGTTTTCACTTTGTCGATGACGATTTGTTTTTGGCTATCGTTCAATTCGGTGGCCGAGGAAACTTCCGCTAAAACGGTGTTAGTCAGCGCTCTGGCCAGGGTGAGATATTGTTGACAAACGGGTTCTAAAAATTGAATCCGACGTTTATCGACTAATAACATCATGAAGTTAGTTAAATAGGGATTGGCACTGGTTCCCATTACTTGGGAAAGAACGGCTTTTTTAGCTTCTTCTTTGATGACGGGATTGCCGATAAAAGCCCTTAGATCGGGAGCATTTTCCAACAATTCTAAGAGGGATTTTATTTCGCCGCCGATCGCTTCTAATTGTCCGCTGCTTTGGGCGACGGAAAGTAATGCTTGGGCGTAGGGTTCGGCTATTTCTGAACTGATTAAACTTCCCTGCATCTATTTACCTCCTAGGTTGGCCAAACTGCGATCAATTAGGGTTTGTTGTACCGATTCTTCCAGGCCGGTGCTTAATTGGGATTCCACATTAGCTAAGGCTAAAGCGGTAATTCTTTGGCGTAATTCTACTAAAACGCGATCCTGTTCCGCCGAGAGATCTTTAGCGGCACTTTCGCGCATTCTTTGAATATCGAGTTCGGCTTGGGCGGCGATGTCGGCGGTGACAGTTTTAGCTCTATCTCGAGCATTATTGATAATTTGTCCCGCCTCTTGTTTTGCTAGGGCGAGTTTTTTCTGTTCTTCGGCGAGGGCGTTAGCGGCAATATTTTTCCGGTCTTCAGCTTCGGCTAAAGCTTCAGCAATCTTCGACTGACGTTCTCCGAGGATTTGTCCGAGAACTTTGCGGCCGTAGAAGATGACTAAACCGAGCAGAATTGAGAGGTTAAATAGGTTAGTTCCTAGGATATCGGTGTTGATGCCGAATCCTTCTGCTGCCGCTTCCTTCGCCTCCGTGGCTAATAATAAAACTGTGTCGATGATCATGATTATTGAGGGCGGGGAGTAGGTTATTCAGTTATCAGTTATCAGAGGTAAGTTTCCAGTCTTCTAACTCCTGACGACTGACTTCTATCTTTTCACTGATCACTGTTATTAACCAAGGGCTGGGGTTTAGCGAACGAGTTCGGCGCCGAGGAGTTTTTCGAGAATTTGACGGGAAAGAGAGGCCACTTGTCCTTCTAGAGAACGAAAGGCTTCTTCTTTCTGTTGGGCAATTTCGGCGGCGACGGCTTCTTTACGAGCGATCGCTTCTTTTTGGGCTGCGGCAACTCGTTCGCTGGCTAGTTTTTGGGCCTCGGCTTGCGCTTGGGCGATAATCTCTTGGGATTGTTTACGAGCCGAACTTAATTGCAATTCGTACTCTTGTACCAGTGCTTCGGTTTTGGCTAGTTGTTCTTTGGCTCCACCTTCGGTTTGCCGAATATACTCCGCCCGTTCATCTAAAACTTTACTGAGGGGTTTATAAAAAACGGCGTTCAGGATCACTGCCAAAAGAATAAATTGTAGTGCCATCACTGGCAGGGTGGCATCGAAATCAAACATTGATTTATTCCTGATAAATAGAAGCTATAGACAGGTTCAAAAAAGGAAGATGATCCCCCTGCTTTAACAATAAACAGTCAGGGGGAATCACTAAAATTCCCTTAACTAGCTATCAGCCTTCAGTCCCAAAAACCAGATTTTTTAGTTGGCTCTCTTGGCGTTTTTTCGAGTTTTTAAAACTCTGCTGCCAAGCTGAGGACTGGGGGCTGATAGCCCACTGCTTTTTTAATTAGGCGAAGGGGTTAGCGAACAGTAAAACGAGAGCGATAACCAAGCCGTAGATGGTTAAGGATTCCATGAATGCCAAGCTGAGGAGAAGGGTACCACGAATTCTTCCTTCAGCTTCGGGTTGACGGGCGATACCGGAAACAGCTTCTCCAGAAGCGGTACCTTGACCAACACCGGGGCCGATAGCGGCTAAACCAACGGCGAGGGCGGCGGCGATAACGGAAGCGGCAGCTACTGTGGGGTTCATGGTGATTTTTTCCTCTATTTACTAATCAATTTCAATCTGTTGTTTACAGAGCGCGTTCTCAGCCGTAAAAAATGGCTGGTTTTCTGCTCAAAACTCCCGAAAGAGTTTTTGGGAAAGAACGATCTGGGAATTCAGTTGCTCATCCTGAATTCGACCAATAATTTCTTAGTTATTATCCTATTATTTGGACACTTTTTCCTAAGAAATTTTTCTTTTTTCGTCCCTCGCTTTTAAGCGTGTTCTTCTTCGTGTTCCGATTCCAGGGCCTCATGGATATAGGCCCCGGCAAGGGTGGCGAAGACAAGGGCCTGAATAGCGCTGGTAAATAAACCGAGAGCCATCAGGGGTAGGGGTACGACTAGGGGGACAAGGAAGACCAATACGGCTACTACCAACTCGTCTGCAAGGATGTTTCCGAAAAGACGGAAGCTGAGGGAGAGGGGTTTGGTAAAGTCTTCTAAAATTTTGATCGGTAATAGCACGGGAATCGGCTCTAGGTAGTGAGCGAAGTAACCGAGTCCTTTTTTACTGATGCCTGCGTAGAAGTAAGCGAGGGAAGTCAGTAGGGCTAACGCCACCGTGGTATTGATGTCGTTAGTGGGGGCGGCTAATTCTCCTTCGGGCAGTTCGATTAACTTCCAAGGAATCAAGGCCCCTAACCAGTTAGAAACGAAAATAAATAAAAATAGGGTGCCGATGAAGGGCAACCAGGGTCGATATTCCTTTTCTCCTAGCTGGTTTTTGGCTAAATCGCGCAGAAATTCCAGAACGTACTCCATGAGGTTTTGAATACCGCTAGGGACTTTCTGGATTTTGCGGGTAGCGGCGATCGAGGCGATGATTAAGATAGCGAAGACGATCCAGGAGACCGCGATCACTTGCCCGTGAATTTTTAGTCCGCCGATGTGCCAGTACCAGTGTTGTCCCACTTCCAGGGAAGCGAGACTATAAAAATTAAGCACACTTAAACTGTCTAACATTTCCACCTTGGGGAGATTCAGGTTCGCAACTCAGGGTTATTTTGAACGGTTAAAGGGTTTAGGAATCGGCTTTCTGCTCCAGCTTGAAGATGGTTTGCAGGGTATAGACGATGATTGCGCCTTTATAGGTCAAAAAACCCAAAAAAACCGGCACTATGTGCAGTTCTTGCCAACGACTGGCGATGATGATTAATCCAGCGAATAGGGCTAATCCTTTTTTGCCTACCCGATTTTTCGTTACCCCCAATTTTTCCACTTCCCCGGCCAGGAGTTTTAGGTAAACGACTCCCACCATTGCCCCTAATAGGTAATTAAGGGCAGTATTGAGGGAATAAAACAGCCACACGGGTATAAAGATCAGACCGCTTAAGATCAGGGTGGTGATCAATAGGGTGTTTTGTAGTTGATAGTATTCCCGCATCGGATCTGACAGCGGGTTGGTTTCTGGGGTTGGGGGAGATTTGATCGATGGGTCAGACAAGGTACACCTAAATCAGCGATAGACTAATCTCAATATCTGGATTGCTTTCCCAGCTATGACGCTCAGGTAAGCCACAAGACATATTATCACGGCAGTGGCAACAATTATTAAGCAATTGTAAATTGTCTTGATTCCCCCCGCTCGCAGCCGTCAGCTTTTTTCTCCCCCCCTCCCCTGCTCCTTTCTCCCCACTTGCCCAACTCCGGCGCTCCCTCTTGCCTGTTCCCTAAAACCAGAGACTTCCTACCTCACTATTAAGATCACTGCGATAAGTAGTCGTGCAAAATTAATTTCCTAGTCGAGACTCCGAGACTCCGAGACTCCGAGACTCCGAGACAGCTATCAGGGATCGGATTTGAGTTTTCAGTTCACTGTTTACTCACATCAGCAAAAGGCTGACGGCTGAGAGCTTAGATGTGTAATTAATTTTGCTTAGGTACTTAACTGTGTTTTTGAGGACATTGTTTCTTGTCCCTACTCCTCAATAAACCCGAACCTGAAGGAAAATTTACCCCTACCCCCTACCCTAAAAGAAAAATTTTTTCTGGAAGGTTTTTCAGCATCAGGGTTTGATGATTTGAGTGCAAGCTTGATCAGTTTAACTAATATCATCCTTGCCCTTGCGGGGGGTTAAAATTTGCTGCTATAAATAAGAAAAAAAGTTTTTGTGTGCTTCTCTCTGACAACAATCTCTAGGCAAAAAGCCAGAGATTTTTTAAAAAAGCTGATCACTGATAACTGATCACTGAACACTGATAAAAACTAACTAGGAACAATATTTAAGAAAGCATCGAAGTCTTTTAATGCTTCTTGGAATTGATTAGCAGCAAGACTAGCATCTTTTTCTTTGGCTGCCGCATCGATACGTTCAAAGTGAACGAAAAGATTTTTCGCTAACTGCTTGGCTTTTTCTTGGTCTTTGGGCAGTAAATTACGGGATAATCCTACCATTTCCTGACGCAATTGCCCCAAAGGACCGTGGATATAGGTGCGAGTATCTACCCAATTTTTGTCAGCGACGAGGTCTTGCAAAACGCTCATTTTTTGGCGAAATCCTTCTATGGGTTGGATGTAAACCTGTAACTGTTCGATTTTTTGGGGACTGTAAACGGTGGGGATAGTTGCTTGGGGACCACTGCAACTAACCAGCAGGGTAGTAACTAGGACTAAAACTAGGGAAATAATCGAGCGAAGACGTGGCATTGGTTTATATGTACTATTTAACAAGCTATTGACGTTCTCTCCCTTAACCAGTCAAGGTATCGGGACGATTTTTACTTTATCAGAATTTTGGGTTTAAAACCTCGCCCCTTTTAGGGCATCCATTGGTCACATCTTTCATTAACAAAAAGAGAAGAAACTTAAAAAGGGCTCTTCTCGACTTTGTGTAATAAGTGGGTGGGTGGAATTAAATATAAGATAAACGTAGGTTGGGTTGAAGCATGAAACCCAACGCCCGCATGGGTTACGCTACCGCTAACCCATCCTACAAATAATTGTGCCTCCCTACTTAAGTTTAACTTATATAGTAGCGATCGATCTTTGTGTCCTCTGTGTCTCTGTGGTTCCTTCCACTGAAAAGTTCCTGAACAGTAATGATTGTAACGGAAATGGAATGACGGGACGCATTAGCAATAACTTGGGGATGATTGCCAAGAATTAGGGAAATATGGTCAGTATCGAGAATATATTGAGACACAAATCTTTATCCTCTACAGATAATATGAGGGATCTACTTCACTGTCATCATCTAAAGTACGTTCTGCTTGAAGTGTATCCATGATTTCTTGAAAATCTGCGTCATTTTCAAAGATACCTGCAAATTCTCGCCAATTGGGTGAGGGGTTATCTAGGGGTGTTGTCCATGATATCGTTTCAATTTGGCTAATTTGTTCGATAAAGGTTGTTTGTAGTTGGGAAATGGCTTCTTCTTTGGTGGGTGCTTGGACTCGAAAATGAGGCAATTCAGCGATAGATACAGCATATTGACCATTTTTAAGGGTTTCTATCAGTATTTTTACCTTTAGATTAGCTGATGGTTGGGAGGGTGGGATATTGAGATTGATGACCATAGCATTTTGTTGATTTATCGCTTTACTTCCTTATTTTAAATGACTCATCTGGTATATAAGGTTGTTTTAAAGAGTAGATATTTTTAATATATTCAACTAAAAGGTCGATTTTATTTTGATTTTTACAATTGATACTTAGTTCAAAAAAATTACAAAATTGATCGTCATTAAGCCTACTATACATTGCATAGGAAATCGACATTCTAATTAATTTTGTATCCGTTAAATAGTCTTCTATGTTAAAATTAAACATAAATATCCTCTTGGCTCTAAATTTATATTAGAGCTATATTGCTATTTATTTTTCCCTTAGAGTCAAATTTTTTAAGATTCTTTCGATGTTTGCAGTTTCTCATCTCAGCAAAAGAGAGAAAACAGCGATCGCAAACTGCGCCTTCAAATTCTTCAAACTCCCACAAAGCAGCAATCTTAAACTTTTTCTCACGATTTGGACATTTAGACAACAACTTTAAGTCATGCTTCTCACACCTCCCAACCGACTTAAACTGCCATTCAATCCTATGACAAAGCAACTCATCATTTTTGTTCAAATTGTCTCATAAAAGCTCGATCGATCCGATCTTTCCATAACCATAATAACGGTGATTGCCAGCCAAAACCGCCCCTAGATGCGATCGCTTTTTGGTCTCCCGTCCCGATTAAACTCAGATAATTTTTCTGGGGAAAATAGGGTTTTAGGGGCTGATTTTGCAGAATTCTGACTAAATTATCGAACAGGGGTTTTCCTTGTCGGACGGCAAAAACTCCCGCTTTCGGACGGGGATAATCTGGAATCGTGGCAATATCTCCCACGGCAAAAATATGGGGATGGGAAAGAGATTGCAGATAATTATTCACCAAAATAAACCCTTGTTCATCTGTCAGTAATCCCGACGCTTTAATCCAACTAGGGGCCGAGGCAGTCGTTACCCAAATTGTATAATCCATCGGCAAAACTAACCCCGATGCACAGATAATCCGATCTGCTTGCACTGCCGTCACATCCGTGGATAAATATAATCTAATTCCCCTTTGTTTAAAAATATTCTCTAAACGTTGACCGACCCAATTATTATGGGCCGGTAGTAGTTTTTTTCCTCGATGAATTAGAGATAAATTCAAATTACTGCTAGAGTTGAGAATTTTGGTCAAACGGGACTGCATATTTAAAGCTAATTCGACTCCGCCGGCACCCCCACCAACAATGACGATATTTAGAGTATTATTAGGGTTACTAACCGCTTTTTTCAGGATTTCTTGCCATCCTTCCCGAAAAATCGGCACTGGTTTGGCGGGGATAGCGTACTCTTTAGCACCGATAACATTATCCACTGCCGGGATGCTGCCAATATCGATCGAGAGATAATCAAAGGGAATTGGTGAAGAATTATGACAAATTACTTGACATTTTTTTGTATCTATGTTATTGGCCTTATCTAAACAGAATTGCGCTTGAGAATACCTAGCTAGAGAAGGTAAATCGATATGAGTCTCGGCAAAATCATAAAAACCGGCGATGTGGCCGGGTAACATTCCCGAATAGGGGGTATGGGTGACATCGCTAATTAAAGTTAATTGAACGTTTTTGAGAGGTGATTGCCCCCAAAGACGAAGAGCGATCGCATGACTATGGCCACCACCGATAAAAACTAGACGCTTGACTAAATCCATAAAAAAAGGGGATTGCTACCAGAAAAGTTAAATTCTAATGAATATATCTTCTGACACAGAAATTCTGTTGCAAGATCGAGAGTAGATAGACAAAAACTCAAGGCATCGAGGCCAAGAACTTGTAACCAATGACAGTCAATTGGGATTTTGCTTTTTTCGGACTCGATATTCTTAAGCAAATTCTATCTAGTATCTTCGCTTCCCAATAGAGAGAAGTCTATGCAAGAAGTTTATATCGTGGCCGCTGTCCGGACTCCAATTGGTCGTTTTGGTGGGGGATTAATCGGATTATCCCCGGCCGATTTAGGGGCAACAGTGATGAAATCTGCCCTAGAAATCGCTAATTTGCCCCCAGAAGCCCTAGATTTGTATATTTTCGGCAATGTTTTGGGATCGGGTCATGGTCAGTTAATTCCCCGACAAGCGGCGATTAAAGCAGGAATTCCCGTAAGCGTGGACGGATATCGGGTGGATATGGTTTGTTCTTCGGGAATGATTGCCGTTAGTAACGCTGCTACCTCAATTCGCGCTGGAGAAGCGGATCTCATCCTCGCTGGTGGTATTGAATCCATGTCCCAAACCGGCTTTTTTCTCTCCCATCGGGCCCGGTGGGGTTATAAATTCCTCATGGGTGCGCCGGAACAATTAACCGACCTATTACTCCACGATGGCTTAACCGATGCTACCACGACTGAGGGCATGGGTTCCCAAGTCGATCGCCTCTGTCTCGATCGCGGTGTCTCTCGGCAAGCATTAGATGAAATTGCCGCTTTATCCCACCAAAGAGCGGCCACAGCCACAGAAAAAGGCTGGTTTAACGGTGAAATCGTGCCAATTGAGCTTAAATCTAAGAAAGGTTCCACAATTATCGCTCAAGATGAGGGTATTCGTTCCGATAGTACCCCGGAAGGTTTAGGAAAACTGCGGCCGGCTTTTAATCCGTCGGGAGTTTTAACTGCGGGGAATAGTAGTCAGATTTCCGATGGGGCTGCCGCTATCCTTTTAGCCAGTCAAAAAGCTGTGGATCAGTACGGTTTAAAACCAATTGCCAAAATCCTTGGCGGTGCTGTGGGTGCTGGAAAAACCGATCGCTTCCCAGAGTTCCCCGTCCTCGCGGTGAAAAAATTACTGGCATCCCTAGATAAAACGATCGAAGATTTCGATTTAGTGGAAAATAACGAAGCTTTTGCCTTAAATAATCTGCTTTTTGAGATGGATCTGGGGTTAGCGAGGGAAAAACAAAACGTTCACGGTGGTGCGATCGCCTTGGGTCATCCTATCGGCGCTTCCGGCGCGCGGATTCTGGTGACGTTAATTAACGCGTTGAAAGTACAGGATAAAACCCTCGGTATGGGGGCCATCTGTCATGGGACCGGTGGCGGAACAGCGATCGCAATTGAAAGAGTTTAGGAGGAAAAAGCTATGGTATCTCTGGGACTAGAGGAGAAAGTTATCGTCGTTACGGGCGGAAATCGAGGCATTGGGGCGGCTATTGTCTCTCTTTTGATAGATTTGGGGGCTAAGGTGGCTTACACGGATTTAGTCGCCGATAATCCCCAGGGTTTAGGCATTGTGGCCGACGTGACTAAGTTGGAATCCATGGAAGCGGCAGCTAAACAAATTGAAGCGGAATTGGGACCGGTTTACGGTATCGTCGCTAACGCGGGGATTACCAGAGACAACTTTTTCCCTAAATTAACGCCCCTAGATTGGGATTTAGTGATTAATGTCAACTTAAAAGGGGTTAATCACACGATTAAGCCGTTTATTGAGGGAATGTACGAACGACAAGCGGGATCGATCGTTTGTATTAGTTCTATTTCCGGTGATCGCGGTAATGCCGGCCAAACTAATTACGCGGCTACAAAAGCGGCAGTTATCGGTTTAGTCAAATCCCTAGCGCGAGAAGCTGCCCGTTATAATATTCGCGCCAATGCGATTGCGCCGGGGTTTATTAACACGGAAATGACTTTAGCGATTCCCGATAAAGTTCGCGATAAAATCACCGCCGAAATTCCCTGTCGTCGCTTCGGTGAACCCGCAGATATCGCCTGGGCAACTGCCTATTTACTCTCTCCTGTTGCCAGCAGTTATGTCTCTGGAGAAGTCCTCAGAGTTAATGGGGCCCATCACACCTAATCAGTTATCAGTTATCAGTTATCAGTTATCAGTTATCAGTTATCAGTTATCAGTTATCAGTTATCAGTTATCAGTTATCTTAGCGATTTTTGTTAATTGTTTTTTTCTAGAGCGAACTAATCAATTAAGTCTCTTGCCAGATAAGGATTTAGTCGATTTATGCCCCCCTATCGAACCATACCAAGTAACGAAGAACCTCAGTTATCAGTTATCAGTTATCAGTTATCAGTTATCAGTGGGTGAGTTATCAGTGGGTGAGTTATCAGTTATCTAATTCAAAGATGGAAAATGTGTTTGTTATTGTCCCTGCTAAGTTGCTTGATTCAGTGGGTGAGTTTCGTTTTCTGACGATAGGACAGTCAAAATCACAAAAGCTGTTAGTCATATCCCATACAGAAAGAGAAAATGAGATTCACTTAATTAGCGCCCGTTTAGCTAGTAAACAGGAGAGAAAAAATTATGAATCAGGAGTCTGAAGAAACGGTTAGTGACGAGATGAGGTCTGAATATGACTTTTCCAGTGGTATTCGTGGCAAATATTATCAAGCTTATCGACAGGCTAGTAATGTGATAATTCTCGCTCCCGATGTGGCGGAAATTTTTCAAGATTCAGCCTCAGTCAATGAAGCGTTAAGATTACTAGCAAAAATTGCCAAGTCTGGAAAAATATGACTTATCAGTTATTAGTTATCGGGTGTAGGGTGGGTTAGTAAACTAGCGAAATCAGCGTTAAAGGAAAAGGGCAAAAATAATGGATAAACCGACACAAGCTTGGAGTGAGATGGCTGCGGATTACGTCAATCTTTGGACGGAAACCGGGGCAAAAATGTGGTCAAGTTGGTTTGATATGATGGGGGCGATACCGACTCCTATGGGCAATATTAAACCAGAATTACAAGAGGCAACCCAGCGCTATTTTGATAATCGGGATTTATTGATCAAATTCCTAAAATTATCGATGGAAGCTTGGGAAAATATCTTTCCGAAAATGCAAACAGGAGAAGACTGGCAAACAATTTTAAATAATTATACCCAACAGATGCGCGGTCAACTGAATAGTTTTACTACTACCACTTCCCAAAGTAGTCAAGATGTCAGTCAACTATGGACAATTTACCTGCAACAATTGCAAAGTCTCAATCATTTATGGTTCGATCCTTTGGTGCTGTCAAATGACACAATAACCAAAGCTTGGTTAGGTAATACTTCTTCTTTGATCGAACTCAATAATATCTATTGGCAGAAGTTTTATGATGAAACTTTTGGCCAATGGTTACAGATGCCTTTATTGGGATTGCCGCGAGAATTTAACCGCAAATTACTCGATAGTTTTGAAACTTGGCGCATTCTTTATCAAGCTAGTATTAACTATCAAATTGTGCTGGCTGATATTCAAGTTAAATCCTTTGAAGCTTTAACTAAAAAATTAGTTTTCCTAGCAGAAAAAGGTCAACCTGTCAAGAATTGGCGAGAATTTCAAGATCTGTGGAGTGTCGTCGCCGATGATATTTTTGAAAAGGCTTTTTGTCAACCAGAAAACCTAAAAGTACGGGGAAAATTTATTAATTCCCTCAATGATTATCGCCTCAAACAGCAGGATTTAATGGAAATTTACCTGCGCTCAATGAATCTGCCTACCCGCAGCGAAGTCGATGAAATTCATCGGACTATCTATGAATTACGCAAAGAGGTAAAAAGTCTCAAAAAAACTTTAGGAGAAAAACAAGCAGTAGAAAGTAACAATTAGTTAATTGTGCTTGACAATCAGGTAAGCTATCAGGAGTCAGGAGTCAGGAGTCAGGATTCAGGAGATAGGGTGATGGGGTGTTGGGGTGTTAGGGTTTTAGGGGTTTTAGTTGAAATTCCCCCACTTCCCCACTTCCCCACTTCCCCACTTCCCCACTTCCCCACTTTTCTAGGAGAATTAAATTATGTGGCCATTTTTGACGCAAGTGAAACTGGAAGATTTTACCCAAGATTATCTAGAATTAACTCAAAAAAATCTCAAAGGTTTGGACAATCTCAAACGAGTTAAAGAAGAAGATATTCAGTGTGGAGTCTCGGAAAAAGAAGCAGTTTATCGGGAAGATAAAATCATTCTCTACCACTTTAAACCCGTGGTCGAAAAACCCTTCGAGATTCCCTTGTTGATGGTTTATGCCTTGGTCAATCGTCCCTACATGGTAGATTTACAGGAAGGGCGTTCTTTAGTGGCAAATCTGCTGAAATTAGGCTTAGATATCTACTTAATTGATTGGGGCTATCCCACCAGAAGCGATCGCTGGTTAACCCTTGATGATTATATCAATGGTTATGTGGATAATTGCGTCGATTTTATTCGTCAAAGTCACCATCTCGACAAGATTAATCTGTTGGGAATCTGTCAGGGAGGAACCTTTAGTTTATGCTATAGTTCCCTCTATCCTGATAAGATAAAAAATCTGGTGACAATGGTGACACCGGTGGACTTTTATCAAACCGAGACCCTCTTAAATATGCGCGGGGGATGTTCCTTGGGTTCCGAAGCATTAGACATCGATTTAATGGTAGATACTATGGGCAATATTCCAGGAGATTTTCTCAACTTAGAGTTTCTGGAATTGAAACCTTTACAGTTAGGTTATCAGAAATACCTCGATTTTCCTGACATCATGGAAGACGAATCAAAATTAGTTAATTTTCTGCGTATGGAAAAATGGATTTTTGATAGTCCCGACCAAGCGGGAGAATCCTACCGACAGTTCCTCAAGGATTTCTATCAGCAAAATAAACTGATTAAAGGGGAAGTGATGTTAGGAGATAAACGGGTAGATTTACACAATCTGACCATGCCAATTCTCAATCTTTATGCGGATAAAGATCACCTTGTACCTCCCGCTTCTTCCCTCGCTTTAGGGAATTATATCGGTACTTCTGACTATACCGCTTGTGCTTTCCCCGTCGGACATATCGGAATGTATGTCAGTGGCAAAGTGCAACGGGATTTACCCCCCGCTATTAGCGATTGGTTGAAAGCAAGAGGTTAAGAATCCTCGCACCTATCCCCTTTTCCCAGTTTGGGAGAGGGGTTTAGCACTTTTTTTCTCTACGGGTGTAACACAATACAACACATCGATAAAAAAACATCTACGGGCAGTAAAATAAACTTTTGTAACAGAGGATGTTAAGCACTGTTGCAAGATCGGGCAGAATCGGAGGATATCGTTCCTTTCGGCTAAACCCCTGTGGTACACTGCAAAGCGTACTCGCTCGTAAGTATGTAGGAGAAAACCTGAGTGTTAAGAGTCGCTGTTGTGGGTTCAGGGCCGGCCGGTTCTTCGGCGGCAGAAACATTAGCTAAAGCAGGCATTGAAACCTATTTATTTGAACGCAAATTAGATAATGCTAAACCCTGTGGTGGAGCGATTCCTCTCTGTATGGTGAGCGAATTTGACCTACCTCCTGAAATTATCGATCGCCGGGTGAGAAAAATGAAAATGATCTCCCCCTCTAACGTCGAAGTCGATATTAATCTCGATAATCAAGACGAATATATCGGAATGTGTCGTCGGGAAGTCCTCGACGGTTTTATGAGAGAACGCGCCCATAAATTAGGAGCGCATTTAATCAACGGAACCGTTTACGGTCTCGACATTCCCACCAATAGCACCGATCCCTATACCCTACACTACGCTGATCACTCCCACGGCAATTCCCAAGGGGAAATGAAATCTCTGAAGGTGGATGTGGTTATCGGTGCCGACGGTGCTAATTCCCGCATTGCTAAAGCTATTGATGCTGGGGATTACAACTATGCGATCGCTTTCCAAGAACGCATCCGTCTTCCCCAAGATAAAATGGCCTACTACGAAGATCTGGCGGAAATGTATGTAGGAAAAGACGTATCCCCCGACTTCTACGCTTGGGTATTCCCCAAATACGATCACGTCGCCGTCGGTACTGGCACAATGAAGGTCAATAAAGCCATGATTAAAGACCTACAAGCTGGTATTCGCGCTCGTGCGGCCCGTCGTCTCGAAGGTGGCGAAATCATCCGGGTGGAGGCTCACCCCATCCCCGAACATCCCCGTCCTCGTCGTGTAGTTGGTCGCGTGGCCCTCGTAGGTGATGCTGCGGGAACAGTTACGAAGTCTTCGGGAGAAGGCATCTATTTCGCCGCTAAATCGGCGCGGATGTGTGCGGAAACCATTGTCGAAGTCACCAACGGCGGCCAACGTATCCCCACAGAGGACGAGTTAAAACTCTACCTCAAGCGTTGGGATAAGAAATACGGTATGACCTATCTGGTGTTAGATATCCTGCAGCGGGTTTTCTACCGTACCGATGCCACCCGGGAAGCTTTTGTGGAAATGTGTTCCGATAAGGACGTACAGAAGATGACTTTTGACAGTTATCTCTATAAAACCGTTGTTCCCGCTAATCCTCTCGTACAAATGAAGATTACTGCTAAAACCATCGGTTCTCTCCTGCGCGGTAACGCTTTGGCCCCTTAAAATCAATTGATAACCAGACAACCCAATCTCCGGCGGTGGTTGGGTTTTCTTTTGGGTTGTTTCATCTCCTGTCTTCTCTAATTGAAACAAAAATATCGCCCCACCTGCAATCTCTAAGTACCGCCTCACCTCAAATCTAGAGAAATAACGCTCTTTTAATACCATAATTCCGGAATCAGGTCATAATAACCAGCTTGGGGCGGTGGGTAAATACCCGCTTCGATTTTTTCGATAATAGTCGGCCAAGCTTGCCTAAAAGCGGCAGAGCGCTCGTTGGGGTGCAGAGTCCAACCCTTGGCATTGGTGAGAGTGGCGCGATAGTAGTTGGTTTGTTCTAGGGAGCGAGAAACCATAATTTCCCAAGAGTCGAGTTTTCCTTTGCCGGTCAAAATATTGCCCCAAGCTTTTAAACCATCGGGTAGATAATCGAGAAAGGTATTTTTATAAGAGCGCCAGAGGGGGGTGATCGGTAAAAGGCGATCGTAGCGACGACAATTAAGTAAATAGGCACGACTACCAAAAAATTTAAATTGATAGAATCCGTCGGGATTTTTCGTGCAAGGATGCTGAGAATAAATCGTACCATCGGGCCGGGGTGGGCCGGACAAAGGACGCACAAACATCATTTCTGGATGGGTTTCCATTAACTCGATCCCTTCGCGGATCCAACTGTAATCCGGTTCTTGGTAGAGCATCATGTCACTGTCATAATGAACCATATAATCGCTGCGACAGGACTCGATTTTGAAGATCGAGCCGAAAATCGGATAACCTTTGTAGTTATGGGTGGAACGGAGGGGACTGCCGAAATGCTTTTGATAGATGCGCTGACGATAGCTGGGATCGTAGTTAAAATCCACTAGGCGATCGATTATGCCATCTTTAACTAATTTTTCAGCACAGGCTCTTAACTCCTCCATTGTACCCAGTCCGGGGCGATTAACCTTTTCCCCGCTTAAAGGGGCCGTGTCAATAGCCAGTACCTTTTCCTCGAAGGGAAACTGACTCATTTTGACTAGATGGGGAATAGTGTTCATCATAAACCAGACATCGGTTCGCGCCGTAAAAAACCAGAGCGAACAACTTGGCAATCCCATTTTGTATAAACCTCACTTTTGTTTGGGTCTTAAATGGGATACATTATAGGGGAATCTTAGCGACAAGTTGACACAATTCCTGATTAACCTATGACTATAGCCCTCGATCGCTTACCCCAATCTTGGCAGGGTTTAACCCATCGTTTAACTTATAAGTATTTTCAGGCACGCATTGATATACCCAAAGACCCCTATAAAATCCTCTTTCGTCCCCAACCCTATCAGGTTTTATTTATCCTTAGCCATATGCGATCGGGTTCGTCTTTATTGACCCATATCCTCAATTCTAATCCTGAAATTATCGGTTTTGGCGAAACTCATCTGGTTTATGAGAGTGAACAGGATTTTAAAACTTTAATGTTTCAACTCTACTGGCGGTTGAAAGATTTAAACATGAATCATAAATATATTTTAGATAAAGTTCTTCATGATCAGAAGTTTTTAGATCATAGTTTTTTGCAATCTGATCCGGTTAAGACCATATTTTTACTACGAGAACCGCAGCGCACTTTAGCTAGTATTCTAGATATTAAACCCCATCAAAACGAGCAGCACGCCCTGGGTTATTATACCGGTCGTTTAGCCACCTTAGAAAGTTATGCTCAATTAATTAACAGCAAAGAAAAGAGTTTATTTATCACCCACGATCAGGTATTAAACCAAAGTCAATTGGTCTTTAATAGTTTACAGAGTCATCTCGATACTAAAACGGGATTTTCTGAAGAATATCGAGTTTTAAAAACCACTGGCACTCGCGGTATAGGAGATTCTTCCGAGAATATCAGAGCGGGTAAAATTATTAAACAAGCCAGAAAATTAGACATAGAAATTTCCGACGCTGTTTTAACCCAAGCCCAAAAAGCCTACGAGCGATGCTACGAAACCCTCAGCCATTATTGTCATTGTATCTAATTGGGGATTAGTAATAGCCTTGATTCTTTCCTCTGATTGCCAGGAAAATCCCCCTAACTCAACTCTAAGTTGAGCATTTAAAAGGTCTGATTAGCCTTCAATATTAGCAATTGTAAAGCCCATCTGACACTCGTAGAGATTGGGCTGTTGGCTTCCTCCTTTACCCAAGGAGTGACCACAGCCTAGTTTACCCTCTCGCCACCGGGGTTGTCCCTGCTGGTTGGCTAAAAGACAGCCCTGACAGACAGAACCCGTATCGAGAATGTGTTCGTCGGTTAAAATCACTAACATGACGTTCACCCCCATTGATCTCTGATTTGTCTCTATTGTAAGAGGTTTTTTCTGAGATGTAGTGGCGCGTTATACATTCCGCTACTTTTTGGCTTTTTTTCGCTTGGACTCTTCTTATGCAGAAGATTAGACCTTGAAAATGTATAGTCATTTCGGATAAGTCTGATACGATTCAATCTTAATAATTGAAATGACTGTAATTATTATTTTCCTAAGCCGAGTTTTCTGGTTACTTTTTGCCAAAAGGTAGGGGTCGGTGGTTGATAGGGTTTGGGACTACCGGTAAATATAGGACGTTGACTAGGTTCGTAGAGATAACGATAGTGTAAGAAAATATCTCGATAGGGAAAATCGAGATTTTCACCGCTACAAAGTCGAGTGAACAGAGAGGAAGATAAACCAATGTAGTGAAGGTATGTCAACCGTTTGTCGTGGTCGTATAATAGCCCATCCCGTTGTTGGAAATGGGCGGAGGTGACGGCGTTGCCGGTGCGACGGCTGGCAGGCCATTCTTTCGCTAAGTTACAGACGGATAGATGTGATCGCATCACCATATAGTTCAGCACCGACTGATTGGGAGCCGAGGGATACAACACCTCTGCCTCGCCCTCCTGTAGCCTTGCCACTAGCCAATCCCTTTGTTCCGACAGCATAAAGCCGCGCTTGGAGGCGTAGAACCCAGCACAAAAGATCTCCGCCTCGATCCGTTCTTGGGGAAACACTTCCAGCAGTTTCGGCGAATTGACATTGTAAATGTGGGTGGGGTCTTTGTACTGAAAGTCGTAAGTCACCACATCACAACTGTCTAACTGTTCAAACACAGGGGTGACATCATCCAAAATCAGCGCATCTGCATCAATGTAGATGAATTTTTCAAAGGGGGCGTTGGGGTCAAAGGCACAGTAACGGCGGTTCATACCCAACCGTCGTACTCCTTGTATGCCTTCAGTTTTCCGCCAATGTTGCAGTGCTGTGGGGTGAGCTTGCCAGACTTGTAACGAAAAGTCCTCCCACGGCTTAAACAGATCTTTGTCATTCCAGAGGGTGACATTGGGACGGGTGGCGATTTCGGCGGCGGTTTTTTCCAAGCGGTCGTCGTAGGCGATGACGCAGACGGGCATACCCGCACCCGCATTGACGGCGATGCTATTCAGCAAGGCCACCAGTTGGTCAAACACGACATCATTACCGAGGGTGTAAATACCGTAGTTCATTGCAGCTCAGGAAGAAAAAAAATCAAAACTTATTATCTTTGCCGTTAGTTTAGCTTATTTTGGTCGTTGACATCCTCACCGCCGTAAACGGACGGTGATTCCTCACCACGCCACCTTTTTAGGATGGTCGCGTCAATGGGGTTGACGCTTCACAGGACGCTGCTTCTTTAACAGAAGTCTTATGCTGTCCGACCCGTCCGTTTTTTAAGGTCTCCGATTGCCCACCGGCGACCTTGATAATTAAAGTCAGTAAGAGA
>NZ_SFBV01000209.1:0-10260 GCF_007095585.1 Microcystis sp. M_OC_Ca_00000000_C217Col | reverse complement strand
CCCCCTAAGCCGAGTTTTCAAGGTGCTGCGCCGTCCACTTGGTTTTCGAGACTGGCCTTTTAATTCTAAAGTAAAGCCAACCTAGAACGGCGGGGTTTCAGACCCAAAATTTCCGATGAACGTAGGTTGGGTTGAAGCATGAAACCCAACGCCCGATTATGTTACGCTACCGCTAACCCATCCTACAAATAATTGTGCCTCCCTACTTAATAAGGTGGCTAAGGTGGGGTTGACTTTTAAGGGTTTTTCAATGTTTGAAATCATCGCTTATTTTCCTCTGTTTAATCGCTTTTCTGCTCTAGATAAACTTTTTTCTCAACCTTTAATTTCTCTTTTCCAGTAATTAAGTTTTCATCGGGGGATTTTTTTTGTTCCTCATTGGGATTTTTTGCAGCATTATTAGGGGATTGTCTTGATAGTCAGCGTCTTCTAGATCTTCAATAACGGATTTTTCAACATGGATTAGGTCGGCTAGTTGTTGTTGGGTTAATCCAGCTTTTGTACGAGAGTCATAAATCAGTTGTGCGATTTCTGCGTTGATGGATTCTAGGGCGATTTGTTCTTGTATTGTGGGATCGTCTGCGATGATTTGATGAATGATTTTTATGGCATCTGTGGTTTTAGGCATATTTATTTTTAGTTAATTTCTTTTGTTAAAGATGTCCTCGATTTTTTGATAGTTCATTTAGGATCGTTGATTTCTAATAATTTAAAAGTTTGGGTGATGTCTTTTGTTACATAAACAAATTTTATATAATGCAATCTTACAATAATTTAGTAAATCCGGCTAATTGATTAGTTCGCTCCAGATCGCAAACAATTGACAAAAATTGCGGCAATGTCTGTCTCTATAAAGGTTTCATTCCTTATAACCCCGTCCATTGCATAAGACAAACCGAAGAACCGTAAATCCTGCTGGTTCAAAATGACGATCAGAGGTAAGCTGTTCGTAATTTAAATTGCGTTAACAGAATTACCCTTGTTTTTCAACTTGCGATCCCACTTAATAATTAAACCTCCTTCATTTAAAAGTTGATGTAAAAGAGATTCTAATTCTTCAACTGATTTAAAAAGTCGATGAGCGATAAATTCTTTTGCCGAGTGCCAGACCAATTCAATGATATTTAAATCTGGGCTATAGGCGGGTAAATACTCTAAAATTAAGTTGGGCATATTTTCAGCAATTTTACCAACAACATCTGTTTTTTTGTGAATACTAGCATTATCGAGAATCAGGACAATCTTTCGACCCTTCTCTCGAAAATACTCCTCTTTATTCCCCGCTTCCACCCATTCTTTTATGATTTCTGTATAAAAAACTTTTACCACTTCATAAAAAGTTTCTGAATTTCCTTTTTTGATGAATTCTACGAATCTTTTTTTATCGGAATATCTCACTCCTCCCATCGCATTTACTCGACCACTTCTTCTTTGTCCGCTAACTTTTTTTCTTTGGCTTTTTTTCCCCCATGTTTTTCTTCTAATGACTCTTAAACTGAATCCACTTTCGTGAGGGGCTGTGTGGCGAACCTGCGTCGCCACACAGCCCCGTCCCAAAACCATACCTGTAGCTTATTTGGCTCTTCTTTTGCTATTTTTAAGTATTCGGCTAATTTTTGTTTAAATTCTTTTCTTTTTTCAGGATTTTGTCGATCTTCTAAACTATATTTAGCCCAAATATAAACATACTTCTTTTTTTTTTAAATGTTCGTGACTTGAGAACTACTTAATTCTATACCTGTCTGTTCTGTCAGATAAGTGGCTAATCTTTTGGCTGTCCAACGGCCAAACTCATACCCCATTTCTTGAGGCTCTTTGTCAATTGTCTCTAACAATATTTTGATATACTCATCCGTCGCTTTTCGATAATTTCCCTCCATTCTCTTGTCTTTCAAGCTATCTAAATTATTGGCATCTCCAGGAATACACCAATAAGAGACTGTTCGCAGTGAACAGCCAATGAGTTTGGAGATTTGGACTTGAGTTTTCCCGTCATTTAACAACAACAATATCAAAACTCTTTCTCTAATGTAAGGATTTTCTTCTTTTTTTAGTGCTTTTTGTAACTTTTCTTTTTGTTCGGAATTCAAGTGATTAGGGGCTGGCATAGCTATGTTTCTATTATACGCTATTTAGATGCTGAACAGCTTAGAGACATTGCCCTAACTCTTGACATAACTCTTTAATTCTTTTTTCATTTTCTGATAACATTGAATTATTCCTCCCATCGAGATATATTCTGAATTGTAAATTATAACTATTATAATCTCATTTCTCTTTGTGATCAAGTAGAAGATTTTCTAGTTGTTGACGGCTATAAGCATTAATACTCATTGCATAAGTGAGATGCTCCCATTTAATACGTCTTCAAAAGACTGAGCAGCTTTAACAGCTATTTCATCTGTTAGACTAATAAGTTCATCTTCTGGTTTCGGTTTGGGTAAGGGTAACTTTTCATCCACCTCGATGTAAATAGTCCCCTCCTCCGAGGTAAATTCCACTAAACGAGTCATAAAAATTCTCCTGTTTATTTTATTGCGGTTGCCTAGACTTAAGCAATCACAACTCCATCTTTTTGCTCTCATGCCTAATTATATCTCTTTACCAAGTGTTCGGTTGAAAGTCAGCATCATTAATAATTGCCACCGTATCCCCAGATGGTTTAATCACAAATAAGCCTTTTTTATAAGCATAGCGATCTACACCTTTGTTAATTTCAATTCCTGCCACTGCACCGTAGGCTCGATAGTTTTTGTAATGGGGAAAAGCGATTTTAAAACGAGTCAATTTTTCGATAAATTCATCTACATCATCTTGAGATAATCGAGATTTACATTCCACCACCACAAGATCGGTATCATCCACCCCTAGGATATCAATTTCCATGGCGATACCTTGACGCTTGACTCTAGCGCGGGGATAAACTTCCTTAATATCAATGCCTTTTTCCTGAAAAAGCCGTAAAACCGCCGGTTCTACCAATTCCTCCACAAATCGACCCCAGCGAGTGGTCAAACTATCTACCGCTTTGCTGGTTCGTTCTACGGTGCGTTTCAGTTCTGCCATCGAGCGCTCGGCTTCGGCGGCCCGGCGATCGCTTTCTAATTTCGCTTCGGCAGCTTGGCGCTCAAGTTCGGCAGCCCGGCGATCGCTTTCTAATTTCGCTTCGGCGGCACGGCGCTCGTTTTCTAATTTCGCTTCGGCAAAGATACGTTCCATTTCGGCCCGACGAAGATCGCTTTCCCTTAAACGGCGATCAAACTCCTCGGCCGAAGCGCGGAATAGCTGGTAAATATCCTCAAGGGTTACAGGTTCACTCATGGACTGACATCGAAAATAAAACACCCCTAATTATTTTAGCGATTCGGTCGAGAAAACCGAGGAGAGCGAGAGAGCAAAAACGAGATAAATATTAAGAATTATGTAGAAAACTTGACACAAGTATCGTGCTGTGTTATTGTCTGTTGTCTTGAATGTCAGGTGAAGAGCCTCGGTTTTACCGCAGTTAGAGCTTTCTAAACATTTTAAACCTTTGCTTTCAAGACTCGGTTAACAATTTGTAATATTCCTTACTAATTATTTATTCCTCCTTTTGCATGAGTGCCTGTTGCCTGTTGCCTGTCCTGATAGCGGATTTAGTAAGTACCTAAGCAAAATTAATTACACATTTCGATAAAGCTTTTGCCTCTTGCCTTATTGCCTCTTGCCTGTCTTCACTAGGAAATTTATTTTGCATGACTACTTATTAGTGTTCCTCTAGTATGTCACGGTCAAGTCTGTATTAAGGGAACTCGCATTATTTTCTCTACTGGAATGGAAATGCGAAACCTTTGCATCAGCGTACATCTGCCTTTTTCCGGATACAGGCAAAGCTCTCGATGCAACGCAAACCTGTTATAATCACCAACTAGATGGAATCCGTGACCGCCTGCAAATGTATCCAGGCTTTGGGGTGGGAAAGCTGCAATGACAACTGACTTTATCGAGATCTACGAACACGCTTTACGCCCAGAATTGTGCGAAGAGATCAGGCATCGTTTCGAAGCCAGCCACCGCAAGTCGGATGGACGGATCGGTCATGGAGTCGACAAATCCAAGAAGAACAGCACCGACATCACCATCACAGGCCTCTCCGAGTGGAGCGATTTGCACAGTCAGATACTCGACAGCACACTGCGTCACCTGATGTTGTACATTCGCAAGTATCCATACCTGGTCACGAGTGCGTTCGCATTAAGCTGGCAAGAGCCGGCTACCGGACTGGTCAGGCCGTTAACAACTTCGGATGTTGGAGCGGCATCGGACCTGGAACTCGCCGAGTATTTGTTCAGAGTATTTCGACCCGGAGCGATCAACGTTCAGAAATACTCGAAGAGTGTCGGTGGTTACTACTACTGGCATTCGGAAATCTATCCTTGCGACCCAGCTGCCGAGACGCTCCATCGCGTCCTTTTGTTTATGTTCTATCTGAACGATGTAGAGCGCGGTGGTGAGACGGAGTTCTTGTACCAAGAACGGAAGCTCAAGCCGACCTCTGGGACGATGGTGATCGCTCCCGCCGGTTTTACCCATACCCATCGCGGCAATGTGCCCGAGTCGCACGACAAATACATTCTGAGCAGCTGGATCTTGTTCAACCGCGCCGAGCAGCTCTATGCGCGCAAACCCAATCCGGCGTGAGACGACACCAGCGACACAAAGACAGGCATTGCCAACCTCGCCATTTTACTGGCAACCCGAACGTTGCGTGGCTCACGATAGACGGAGTCAACGGGCCACCGTCTGGTGATGGTAGCTCTCCACTCGCGCTTAGAAATTAATTGAATGGAAACCATCAGTAATCAGTGATCAATTAACCTTTAATCATGAGTCAGTTATGATGATGAAATTATTAAGCTCTGTAGTCATTTTGGCAAGTTTACTGAATGTTACACCTAGGATGGTAAATCATCCACCCCGACAAGTTGCTCAAGCGTCTAGCGTTTCTTCGATTCAAGGTTATTGTTTTTCAGTCGCTAATGATGATCTAGATTCTACGGCGAGGATTTATATTCAGGGAAATCAAGTCACGGGTCGGGTAGAAGCTACGATTCATAATGAACAAGAATCTTATTATAGTTCCTATACTCAAACCTTACAAGGAAGGAAAAATGGGAATCAGTTAAACTTAAATATCAAGACAAAAATTGAGTTAGATACTCAAACAACTCAAGAAAAATGGACGTTAACTTCAGATTCTTTGAATACGGGACGAGTCGTTTATCAAAAACAACCTTGTTTAGTATCTCAAATTCGGTTGGCACCAGGAACTAATACCACTACAGTTAATCAATCGGTTGTTCGAGGTAGTCGAAATATTTATTTATTAAGAGCGAATCAAGGACAGAGAATGGATCTGAAAATTACAGCATTAGAAAATAATGCCGTATTCGATGTGATTGCACCGAATGGGCAAACTTTGAAAACAGAAGCTACCCAATCTAGTTTAAAATTACCGGCTACTGGAAATTATGAAATAATTGTAGGGGGAACTCGTGGCAATGCCACCTATAAATTAAATGTTAAAATTCAATAAATAGAAGGAAACATGGAACAGCCTTGAGGTTGGGGGAGTCTTGACTCTTGCCTCATCTCAACCAGCAATTTAAATGCGCGGGCAGCTTATCCTATATGGTACTGTTTAATTTTATTCCCACAAAAGTTGATTATGTCCTTACCTGAACTCCCTCTTCATCTTCAATTAACCCAAATGATTTCGGGTTACTGGCTATCTCAAGCTAAGCTAAAACGCACTTAAACCACCTAAAATAAAAATGGCTCTTCGGTTTGTGTTATGCAATGGACGGGGGTTATAAGGGATGTAACCCTTATTTATAAAGACATTTGGCGATTTTTGTTAATTGTTTTCGATCTAGAACGAACTAATCAATTAAGTCTCTTGCCAGATAAGGATTTAGTCGATTTATGCCCCCCCTATCGAACCATACCAAGTAACGAAGAACCCATTTCTTAAGATAGACAACAGAATTTATCTCCGACTACTTAACGGCATTATTCAGGGGGGATATTCATACAATACTGAAAAACAATCGAACGTTGCTTTTTTTCCTCTCTATCCTATTTTATTCAAATAGATTGCATCTTTAACTTCTTTAATTTTGCCTATTTATGGTCTTATTTTTTCTAATTTATGTCTAATATTTGCCTTAATTTTTGTTTATAAAAATAGCAACATTTATCTGAATAAGAGAGGCTGTAAAAAGGTTTTAATTCTTATGTTAATTTTTCCTAACTCCTTTTTTTATAGCTGTTTTTATAGAGAAAGTTTATATTTGCTAACCACCTCTGCTTGTTTTTATTTCTTTCTGAATAAGAAATACTTTTGGTCTGGATTTTTGGGATTTTTTGCCAGTTTAACTAGAGTCACAGGAGTAATAATTTTTCTGGCTTTTGCTATCGAATTACTCTGGAAATATTTAAAGAAAAAAGAACTGCCCAAGAGAGAAAGTCTTTTCCTATTATTAATACCCTGTGGGTTAATTGCTTATATGGTATTTTTAGCGTGGAAATTCAACGAACCTTTGGCATTTGTTAAAATTCAGGATATGTGAGGTAGAAATGAGAGAGTATTTTCTTTAATTACTCTAATAAACTACTGGAAGAATATCAATTGTATGTTTCCCAAAGATGCCAATAATGCAGTTAGATTATTATAGCGGTTCTCACACCTGTGTGGCACACTTAAACCTTTGCTAATTAAGCTTTTCAACATCGATAATGTACCTCTTGCGAACAGGAAACGCTATAAATACTTTTTTTAGCTTCTCTTTTTGGCTCTTCTTAGCGATTTTTGTCAATTGTTTTTTATCTAGAGCGAACTAATCAATTAAGTCTCTTGCCAGATAAGGATTTAGTCGATTTATGCCCCCCTATCGAACCATAACAAGTAACGAAGAGCCCTCTTTTTTAGGTATTTTGCTATTCTCTATCGTTAAAAAGCCTCTCAATATTTCCCTGTTAATTTTTGCCTTCCTGAGCATTTTTTTACCTTTAAGTACAGGAACAACACAATCAATGATGAGGTATATGATGACAATATTTCCAATATTTATTATTCTTGGATATTGGAGCCGAAAAAATTGTTATTTTTATGGATTTCTGTTATTCTTGTTTACCTATTTTTTATCCATTCTATTTCTTTGGTATGGTAATTGGGGCTGGATAGCTTAGTTGATCGTGCAGTTGAGTCAAATTACCCTAACTAATAATGCTAACATAGCTCTTTGCTCAGAGAGAGTCGATTGATTTGTTCAAAAATATCAACTAGATAGGGAATTATTGTGTGTGTAAACGAGGTCTATACTGATAGTTTCTTCTTTCAAAATAGTCCTAAAAGTCTTGCCCAGTAAGCATTTAACCTTACATAAGCAAAAATTATCACACAAAGTCGAGAAGAGCCATTAGAGTTATGAGCAAAAATGTTACTGACATTGCCGAATATCTATATCGGTCAATAAAATCAATAACAATTATAGGATAAGCGTTTAAACTTGATCGAGATTTCCTTGATTTAAATACAAAAATACTGAATATTTATCATCATCAGGCCCTGAACGCCAGCAAAAGAAAACCCCACAGACAAAGACCCTGTAATGATAAAATCGACAATGGCGACGGCTTGGCCATTAGTATTTTTTGCGTCGGACTAGCAGGAGATAAAAGCGTGACCTTTAAGATTGGTTTACTCGGTTTCGGGGTTGTGGGGACGGGAACAGCGAAAATCCTCCTCGATCCTTTTGGTCGTCATCCCGTACTCAAAGAGATTACCATTGGACGAGTGGGAGTTAGATCCCTAGATAAACCGAGAGAAATTGAGCTTTCTCCCCAGCTGTTGACCACTGACCTAGAATCGATCGTTACTGACCCCGAAATTGATATTATTGTCGAATTATTGGGGGGTTTGGAACCGGCACGCTCTTTAATTCTCCAAGCAATCGCATCGGGGAAGCACGTTGTTACGGCAAATAAGGCGGTTATTGCCCGTTTTGGCGATGAAATCTACGCCAAGGCCAGTGAAAAAGGGGTTTATGTCCTCCTAGAAGCGGCCGTGGGTGGTGGCATTCCCGTCATTAAACCCTTAAAACAATCCCTCGGCGCTAATCGCATCAGCAGCATCATGGGAATTGTCAACGGCACAACTAACTATATTCTCACGGAAATGAGCCAAAAAGGGGCAGATTTTAGCGAAGTGCTGGCCAAAGCTCAGGAATTAGGCTATGCAGAAGCGGATCCGACTGCGGACGTGGATGGATTCGACGCGGCCGATAAAATTGCCATTTTAGCTTCTTTGGGTTTTGGAGGTCGGGTAAAACGGGAAGATGTTTACTGTGAAGGTATCCGGCAAGTTAGCGCCGTCGATATCGCCTACGCTGATAGACTGGGATTTGTGATTAAATTATTAGCGATCGCGAAAGATACGGTTAAGGAAGATTCCGATACCCTAGAGTTGCGGGTTCATCCGACCCTAGTACCGAAAACCCATCCCCTCGCTAATGCTAACGGAGTCTATAACGCTATTCTGGTCGAGGGGGAACCCTTGGGACAAGTGATGTTTTACGGACCGGGTGCCGGTAGCGGACCGACGGCCAGCGCGGTAGTATCGGATGTGATGAATATCGTCGGAATTTTAAAAAGTAGTGGCAAAACCAAGGAACTTGACCCGCTTTTAAGCTGTATTCACCAGCATTATTGTCAAATCGCGCCGATGGAGTCGTTATCGACCCGTTTTTATGCTCGTTTTCTCTGTCGCGATGTGCCGGGGGTAATCGGTCATTTAGGTATGGCTTTCGGCGACCATGGGGTTAGTCTAGAATCCGTGGTACAAATTGGTATTAGGGGTGATTTAGCCGAAATTGTCGTTGTCACCCACGATGTACGCGAGGGCAATTTCCGCAACGCTTTAGCAGCCATAGAGTCTTTAGAAGCTATTGACAGCATTCCTAGTATTCTCCGGGTTTTGTAATTATAGAGATCGCTTTTTTATGGTCATGGGTCGGAGAATCAGAAGTGAGAAAAGTTGGCTAAGTTTAACTAGCACAATTTTGTTATTTTGTCTAGGTTTTTTGGGCTTAAATCAAAAATTAATTTTTGCCCAAGGGTCTGATAATGTTTGTCCCCTACCGATTTTATCAAGGTTACAACGCCATAAAATCCAAGCGGGAGAAACGATCGCCTCCATCGCCGAAAAATACGCTCTTATCCCGGCAACGATAATTAAACTCAATCCGACTATTCTCAAAAATGGTTCGGCCCCCGTGGGGAAAGAAATCTTTATTCCCCCGATGAACGGCATTCGCATCGAAGCGCCCAAGGGTTCCACTTGGCGCGATTTAGAAGCGGCCTATGGTATTCGTGCTGATATACTCTTTGAGCTTAACGGTTGTGGTCGCCGGCCGACAATAGTTTTTATCCCCGGCACCAATTGGTCCGCCACGGGCAAGCGCTCGGATTATACTGGATTAAGTTCTTATCCCTTACCCTTAGCCAGCACTGTCGGATTAGCCTACGGTTGGCAAAAAAGCCCCACGGAACAGAAAAATCTCTTTCATAGTGGTATTGATCTTCTCGCAAATGTTGGTACAAATGTTTTAGCTGCCGAGGATGGTCTAGTGATTTATGTGGGTCAGGAGGGAGCTTATGGTAATTTGGTAGTAATTAATCATTTAGGTCGCCGGCAGACCCGTTATGCCCATTTAAGCAGGGTAACAGTGAGAATTGACCAACGGGTACGAGCAGGAGACGTTATCGGTGCGGTTGGCACCACGGGACAACCGGATATTATTCCCCCCCATCTTCATTTTGAGGTGCGCTTAGATACTCCCGTCGGTTGGACAGCCTGAATAATGGTAAAACCCTTTTAAAATAAGGCTTTTGACCTGTTAAAGTCCGATGTTCATGCTGCGAAAATAGGATTGGGACTTTCAAAAACCTTGCATTATCCTTCTTGTAGTACATAGCTTGGTACAAAAAACAAGGGCAACAAAGCCTGAAACGACCGGCTACTGACGACCGGCTCCTGACTCCTACCCCCAGGAAAAACTTTTTCAGCAGACCCTATTTAACTTTGACAAAGGGAAACTTATTTTGTCACCCCTGGAAGTCAATCCATCTGGTCAAGATAAGAGATAATATTCCTGGCAAGGTTTGGGAAAAAATCTCAAAATGTTGCGCCTCTCATCCGTTAAGTTGCTAATCTTTTGA
>NZ_SFBV01000208.1:0-2700 GCF_007095585.1 Microcystis sp. M_OC_Ca_00000000_C217Col | reverse complement strand
ATAATCTTTTTAGCCAATCGCTCATTAATTTCTCGATGTCTGGGAATTGGTTCTGTTTTTCCAGTATCTGGATTATGGTAAATATCGTGTTTCCCTCCACGTCTAATCAAATAGCAGCCAGCTTGCTCTAATTGTGCAATTAAATCATGCCTTTTCATGCGATTTCAAACTCTGCAACTCTCTTGATTCCGGGGATTTCTTCCGTAGTAAATGTTCTGTAGAGATCGACCAAGTTTTCGATTAATTCTTCTAAGTCAACACCTTGGGTCCAATGATCGGGAAATTCATTCAAATAGCCCAAGAACATCCCATCTGATTCTTTCCAATACGTATATGGAATCCTCATGGTGAAATCCTCATTCTGCATTGCTAACGATATTAAGTTAACCCCTATTATAACTGAATTGCTCCCAATCCACGATCAGCTTTATTATCGGGCTTGGCAGCGAGATTGCCGCCTTACACTTCGTTAATGCAGCCGACAAAATTGGCGTTCGCTAATTCAGACGGATTTAGGTGTTGGGTTTCGTTCCGATGACCCAACCTCGGAAAGGATGCGATCGCTTTTCGTCCTCTAAAACAGTGATCGCACCAAGATGACAAGCACTGTAGCATAACCCACTGAATATTATAAAATTGGTGGTGCGTTACATTTCATGCTTGGCCAAATCCGGCAAAATAAGCTTTAACCTCATGCCAGAAATTTTCAGACTGGAAGGCTATGTTTTCTTTTTCTATGCCAATGAAGGCAATGAACCCATGCACGTTCACGTTCGACGGGGCGGCGGATATGCTAAATTTTGGCTAGAGCCGCTAGAATTGGATTATGCTAAAGGTCTAAAAACCAAAGAAATTGTTCGGGCTGAAGTTATCATTACAGAAAATATAGAAATAATACGGAGGAAATGGCACGATGTATTTGGTACATGAAAGCATAGTAAAAGCTCAAAAAGTTTGGGTTGAAGATAAATGGATTTGTATTCGTTTAGAAGACGATAGAGAAATTCGTTTTCCTGCTTATAAAAATAAACGCTTATCAAAAGCAACCTTTGAACAATTAGCAGAGGTTGAGTTAATTTGTGATGGCACGGGATTACATTGGGAAACCTTAGATGAGGATTTGTCCATCATTGGCATTTTAGAAGGAAGATTGGGTGCTTAAATGTTAAATGCTTAAAAAAAATCGGCTCTACCGAACCTAGTAATCATAGCAATTATCGTCGATTGGGTTGACGTAAGGAAACCCAACAAAAAGATTCAGACGGATTTAGGTGTTGGGTGTTGGGTTTCGCTTTCCCTGAGAATTGAGAGATTATTTTAGGTTCGATCCCCCCTGCCCCCCTTGATAAGGGGGGTGCCGATAGGCGGGGGGATCCCCCCTGCCCCCCTTGATAAGGGGGGTGTCTGACAACTTTTAACGCCTACCTACTTATTTATTCGCTCAACCCAACCTAAGAAACTGATTCTAGATGTCTTAAAATCTGTTCTTTCAAATCATCCAAATAATTTTCTACCACCTCCCAAACTGTATTAAGGTCAATTCCCCCTAAATAATCATGTACTAAAATATTCCTAAAACCAGAAATATTACGCCAGTCAACATTGGGAATATTTGCCTTTAATTCCTCCGAAAGCCTTTGAGTTGATTCTGCCAAAGTTTGTAAGCGTCTAATGATAGCATCGCTGATCATTGAATTAGCAAAAAACTCCTGTTTTCCTCCTTGGGAATAGTCCTTAATTTTATCAATACAGTCTAAAATATATTCAAGATAAACTCGATCTTCATTCATAACTTAATTGCCTCCTTTAAGATTCGCTGTTTAATTAGATGATGAAGGCTTTTTTCAGTTACTACATCCACTTTACACCCTAAGAGAGCCTCTAAATCAACTAATAATCCACCGGGAAACCAAGGGGATGTTTTAGCTAAATCATAATCAATTAAAAAATCAATATCACTATTTTCGGTTTCCTCACCTCTAGCAACGGAACCAAATACACGCACATTAAAAGCACCATGTTTGGTGGCAATTTTTAGGATATCCTCTCGTTTGTCTTGTATGAGTTGTTTTAAGGTCATAAAATAACATCCATCCCGAAGGTTTTTAATGAACAATTAACAGACTAGACTAGAAAAAACTAAATACTGATAACTCACCCCCCCACTTATTGCCCTAATTGCTGCAAAAATTGCATCACCTTTTCATCAGTTGCCATATTATTCTGTTGGTGGAATAATATAGCTGCTTGTTATAGATCAATTTTTGCTTTTTCGGTTTGTTTTAATTTGGCATATAAAAGACCACGACTACGGACTTTATGAACGGTGGCTAAATAAGTAATCATTGATTTCTCATTTCAGGTTCGCATTAGATTATATTCTTCGCGGATTGATGAAGTTAGAGATTCCAATAAGATTAATTTTTCCTCAATTGACAGGTTTTTTCCTTGTTTAATTAATGTTTGTAAAGGCATTTTTTTTAAATCAAATTCAGGCACAAGTAGAGCCAATTCTTGTGTTTGTTGATTTTGTAAGTCAGTAATTAATTCTTGTAAAAATAAAGAATCATTACTTAAGTCCGAAATTTCATCTTCATAGTTTTCGAGAGCTTCTATTTGTTGAATACGGTCACTATAATTTTTGAGAAGGGATTCGAGAGCTTCGATAATAAATTGGATGTCTTTAAATGATAGAGTTTT